>JBLYYU010000273.1:0-7056 GCA_048550275.1 Polyangiales bacterium | reverse complement strand
TGCGCAGTGCCACAAGGCCGGCATCCGCGTCGTTATGATCACTGGCGACCATCCGCTCACCGCGGAAGCGGTCGCGCGCGAAGTGGGCTTGCTCGACACGGGCCGCTCCGTAAGCGGCGCGGAGCTCGAAGACATGAGCGACGACGAGCTCGAAAACCAAGTCGAGAGCATCGAGGTATATGCGCGGGTTTCCCCGGCTCACAAGCTGCGAGTAGTTACGGCCTTTCAAGAGCGCGGTCACATCGTGGCGATGACCGGCGACGGCGTAAACGACGCGCCCGCGCTCAAGAAGGCGGACATTGGCGTCGCGATGGGCATCACCGGCACCGACGTGAGCAAAGAAGCCGCGGCGATGACCCTCCTCGACGACAATTTCGCCTCGATCGTAGCGGCCGTGGAGGAGGGCCGCGGGATCTTCGAGAACGTGAAGAAGTTTCTAATGTACCTGCTCTCGTCCAACATCGGCGAAATCGGGCTCGTCGCAGGTGCCACGATCTGGGGCCTTCCACTCCCACTTACGGCCGTGCAAATCCTCTACGTGAATCTCGCCACGGACGGCTTGCCGGCGCTTGCGCTTTCGGTCGACCCGCCCGAGGACGACTTGATGGACCGGGCGCCGCGAAACGCCACGTCGGGCGTCTTCACTCGCTCGGTCGTCGCGCTGATGCTCGTCGGAGGCGCTTGGTCGACCTTCGCCAATCTGGCCCTCTTCACCTGGGCTCTCGAGTCCGGTCGCGACTTGACGCAAGCCATGTCGATGACCTTCGTCTCCTTAGTTCTGATCCAGTTCCTCAAAGCCTACAACTACCGTTCCGACCACCGCTCGATCTTGCATCGCCCGTTTTCGAACAAGTGGCTCAACTTGGCGGTCCTCTGGGAAGTTGGCTTGCTCGTGTTCATCCTGTCGTTCGAGCCGCTGCACGATGCCTTCGGCGTGACCACGCTCTCAGCGCGCGACTGGCTCATCGCGTTAGTCCCAGCCCTGAGTATCTCGCCCGCCCTCGAGGTCTCCAAATGGATCGTCTCGCGGCGCCAGGCTGCGAAATGACCGGCCCGGACGCGGTGAGTGCCCGCCCGGGGTCCCCTCGTGATATGACCACGCCGTGAGCCTCGTTCAGGC
Organism: Polyangiales bacterium; assembly: GCA_048550275.1. Taxonomy (GTDB): domain Bacteria; phylum Myxococcota_A; class Polyangia; order Polyangiales; family Houyiibacteriaceae; genus SG8-38. The sequence goes on along the minus strand of JBLYYU010000273.1, from coordinate 5,936 downwards.
GATTCTCGTTTTCGTACTCAGCTCGGCCGCGCTGGTTTGGGCCGGGCACTGGCTGGCTGTCTATTCGGACCAGATCGCCGAACGAATGCAGATGAGCCGGCTCTTCGTCGGCACGCTCCTGCTCGCATTTGCGACTTCGCTCCCGGAGCTGCTCACCACCGTCTCGGCTGCGCGGGCCGGCGCTCCAGATCTCGCGGCGGGCAACATTTTCGGCTCTTCGATGGCCAACATGGCCATCCTCGCCGTCATCGACCTGCTTTACCGCGGTCGAGTCTGGCCATCGGTCGAGCTCGGCCACGCCCGGGTCGCTAGTGTCGCCATCGCCCTCACGGCCATGGCGGGCGTCAGCATTCACACGCAAACCACGCTCAGCATCGGCTGGGTGGGCCTGACACCGATCGCGATCGCGGGCATCTATCTCTTTTCGGTAGCCTGGTTTCGGCGGATGCCTCTACTGAGCCGCCCCGGCCTCGATCAGCCGGCGATCGAAATTCAGCAGCCGATCGGCCGAGGCGACAAGTCCGAACCCCATTCGCTCGGCGCTCTCTGGTTTCGTTTCGGCCTGTCCGTCCTCCTCATCGTAGTCAGCGCGCCAATCGTGACGCTCAGCGTGAAGACCATCGCCGTCGCTACCGGGATCGCGGAGACGTTTCTCGGGGCTGCGCTGCTTGCTGCGACCACATCCCTGCCAGAGTTGATCGCCTCCCTCGCTGCGATTCGAATCGGCGCCTACGACATGGCAGTTGGCAACCTCTTCGGTAGCAACGTCGCGAACATGAGCGTGCTCGTGTTCGCCGATCTGGCCTACACGGACGGGCCAATCCTAGCGGCGGTCTCTCAGTCCCAGTTGATGCCAGTGCTGGCTGCGATTCTCTTGATGTCCATTGCCGTAGCCGCGATCGTCGGCGAGTCCGAGCAGACCCGAATTCGACGACTCGAGCCAGACGCCATCGTCCTGCTGCTCAGCTACGTCGCGACTCTGGTTGCGATTGCTGCCTACGGTTGACTGCCGAAACCCGGGCTCAGGATCGAACCGCAAGCATCAGCTCTCCGACCGTGTGCTCGTCTTCGATGGGGTGCCGCAGCGGGCGCGCTTCGTCCACTCGATAGTGCGTTCGGCGACCCTGGCGAGTTCGCGTGATGACCCCCGCCTCCTCCAGCTCACCGAGGATTCGGTGCACCGCTCGCTCCGTGATTCCAACCGCCTCGGCGATTTCCCGAACCCGGATATCGGGGTTCCGGCCGATGCACACCAGCACATGCCCGTGATTACTCAGAAACGTCCAGCTCGGCCGATCCTGCGCTGAATCCGCGCTATCCATCCATCTCCCGATACACAAACAGCATTACACGCATTGACAAACATGCAATGCATATCATGTAACGTGAATCATGGGAAAGCACCTAGCAGATGACATTCGCGCGGGCATCGTCGTCTTCCTGGTGGCCTTGCCCCTTTGCCTCGGCATCGCGCTTGCGTCCGGTGCGCCTCTATTCAGCGGCCTGATCGCCGGAATTTCCGGCGGCCTCGTCGTCACTCTCATCAGCGGGTCGCGGCACGGTGTGAGCGGGCCGGCTGCGGGTCTCGCGGTCATGGTCGCAGCGGGAATCGAAGCCCTCGGGCTCGAAGCGTACCTCGTCTCGGTCATCATCGCTGGAGTCGTCCAGATCATCGCGGCCTATCTCAAGGCCGGGGTCATCGCGCACTACTTCCCGTCCAGTGTGATCAAGGGAATGCTCGCCGGCATCGGGATCATCTTGATCCTCAAACAAATCCCGCACGCCCTCGGGTACGATCACTCCTGGGAGGGCGAGCTCGAGTTCTTCCAGAAGGACGGCCACAACACATTCACCGAGATCGGCTACGCGCTCCGGTCGCTGAGCCCCGGCGCGATTCTGATTTCCGTGCTTTCTCTCGGAACCCTGCTCCTCTGGCAACGCCCCAGCTTCAAGCAAACTCGTTTCGCGAGGACCTTGCCTGCTCCGCTCCTGGTGGTTCTCACCGGCGTCGTTCTGAACCGCGTCTTTCAGGCCTACCTTCCTGAACTTGCGATTTCGGCCGAGCATCTCGTCCGTGTTCCCGTGTCGGCCTCGGTGGACGAGTTCTTCTCCAACATGGCGCGGCCCGACTTCAGCCAGATCACCAACCCCGACGTCATCGTCATCGGCCTCACCCTGGCGCTCATCGCGAGTATCGAAACGCTCTTGTCGGTCGAGGCAACCGACAACCTCGACCCCGAAAAACGGGTCACACCCACCAACCTCGAGCTCAAAGCACAGGGCCTCGGCAACATCGTATCGGGCCTTTTCGGCGGCATTCCGTTGACCCAAGTCATCGTCCGCAGCTCGGCGAACATCGAGTCCGGCGGCAAGACCCGACTCGCCTCATTCATTCATGGCGTGCTCTTGCTCGTCTGCGTGGTTTCGATTCCCAACCTGCTCAATCAAATCCCACTGGCGAGCTTGGCCGCCATCCTGCTCGTCATCGGTTATCGGCTCGCACGCGTGTCGCTCTTCAAACAGATGTGGAAAGAGGGCTTCTGGCAGTTCACTCCCTTCATCGTCACCATCGTTGCACTGGTCTTCACCGATCTGCTCAAGGGGATCATGCTGGGAATGGTCGTCGCGTTTTTCGAGATCCTAATTTACAACTACCAGCTGAACTTCTACCTCGAGGAGACCAGCGAAGGCACTTTCTCCATTCGTCTGACCGAGCACATGACCTTCCTCAACAAAGCCGCTCTGAAACGAATTCTTCGCGAGATCCCCGAGGGCAGCACCTTGACCATCGACATGTCCGGCACACGGATCCTCGACCACGACGTCCGAGAGGTCATCGACAATTTCGCCACACACGCTGCCGCCGACGACATCCGTCTCAGCGTCATTGGAGCCTCCCGCCCAACGATTGCGCTCGAAGACGCTGCATGAGCGGAACTGCCAGGCGTGCTCGTCTTCCATGGCTGGCCGTCCTCTTGCTTTGCCTCGGATCACTTGGCGGCTGCGGCAACGAAACTGGCGGGATGGCCGGAACCGGAGGCGCTGCTGGAACCGGCGGCACGGGCGGAGCCGCGGGTGCCGTGCGCCCGGGCCCCGTCGCCGTCGCGGTGGACCCCACGGGTCGCTTCGTTTACGTCGCCAACTACCTAGGCAACAGCGTCTCTCAATATCGCGTCGAAGCGGACAGCACGCTGAGCGCATTGACGCCGGACGTCGTCGCGGCGGGAAATAGCCCCGTCGCCGTTGCGCTGGACCCTACGGGTCGCTTCGCATACGTCACGAACGAAGCCAGCGGCGAAGTCTCCCAGTACCGGATCGAGGACAACGGCACTCTGAGCGCGTTGGCTCCGCCGACCGTCGCTGCAGGAGCTAGCCCTCGGGCGGTCACCGTGGACTCCTCGGGTCGGTTCGTCTATGTCGCGAACTTCGACAGCGCCAACGTGTCCCAGTACCGGATCGGGGACGATGGGACGCTGACTGCTCTGACGCCGGCCACGGTTACCGCAAACGCTGGCCCCCTGTCCGTCGCGGCGGCTCCTACAGGTCGGTTCGTCTACGTCGCAAATTGGCAGAGCGAAGACATCTCCCAGTACCGGACCGAGGACGATGGGACGCTCAGTGCATTGGCGCCGGACACCATCGTCGCGGGAGCGAGCCCTCGGTCCGTCGTGGTGGATCCGTCCGGTCAGTTCGTCTACGTCGCGAACTGGGAGAGCGCCGACGTCTCCCAGTACCGGATCGAGAACAACGGCACCCTGAGTGCGTTGACCCCGGATGCCGTCGTGTCGGGCGTTCGCCCTGGCTCCGTCGTCGCGGATCCGGCGGGCCAGTTCGTCTATGTCGCGAACTTCGATAGCGCCGACCTCTCCCAGTACCGGATCGAGGTCAATGGCACCCTGAGCCCGTTGACGCCGGCCACCGTCGCTGCGGGCGAGAGCCCTCGGTCCGTCGCGGTACACCCGTCAGCGCAGTTCGTTTACCTAGTGAACTTCCGCAGTGACCTGGTCTCCGAGTACAGCGTCGAAACGGACGGCACCCTGAGCGCATTGGCGCCTGACTAGGCGTCGCAACCTCGTGTGCGCGCATGTGCGCGTTCCCCTGCAAGCGTCCTACTTCGGCGATTTGCTAGCTTGCCTGGAGGGGGATTCAAGAATGAAGAAGGTGTTTCTGCTCATCTGTTTGGTGTCGTTCGCCGCGAGCGCTCAAGCTCAGTTCGGACGAAAGGCTCTGAAGTCGGACAACATTACTGCCGCGAAGAAGGCATACAAAGCTGCCGCGTTGTCTGACGAAGACATGAAGAAGCTCTCGCTTCAGTCTGTGCAGCTGATGGACGAACAAAATCCCATCGCTGAAGACGGCGACCCCTATGCGGAGCGCCTGGAGCGCCTCGTGAAGTCTCACCAGAAGGAAGACGGCCTCTCGCTGAACTTCAAGGTCTACAAGGTCGCGGACGTGAACGCCTTTGCAACGCCGGACGGAAGTGTGCGAGTGATGGCGGGCCTCATGAACCTGATGACGGACGACGAGCTCCTCAGCGTCATCGGTCACGAAATCGGCCACGTGAAGCTTCAGCACTCGAAGAAGCAATATCAGAAGGCGTACTCGGTCGCCGCCGGCAAGGACGCCGTTGCAGCAAACACGGGGGAGGGCGGCAAGGTCCTCATGGACAGCCAGCTCGGCGCATTCGTCGAGAGCGTGCTCAACGCGAAGTTCTCACGCAATGACGAGTCCGCCTCGGACGAGTACGGATTCGAGTTTTTGGTCAAGCATGGCTACAGCTACCACGCCATGGCCGGAGCTTTCGAGAAGTTGGCGGACTTGAGCGGCAGCGATGAGAAGAAGTCGTTGACTGCATCGCACCCTGGCGCCGCCGACCGAGCGAAGCAGGCCCAAGAGCGCGCGGCCGCGCAAGACCGGAAGACCAAGCAAGCGAGCGCACGATGACCCGATCACTCGGCATTCTGACTCTCCTCGTCGTCTGCGCCTGTGCGACGACCTCAGAGCAAACACCTTCCGCGGAGCCAGCAGGTAACGCTGTTCGCGGTCCGATCATAGGCACCGCAAACACATACGCCCTGGCGCTTCCGCCCGGCGATCTCGCACGTGGTTCGGGTACTGGTCTCGGCTGGTCGGGTTCCAAGTCGGGCGCCAAGAAGAAGAGCAGCGAGCCGCTTCCTTCCTACGCGGAGGCCATGCTCAAGCCCGCCGACCTCGGTGATCTGACCAATGAAGGCGGTGAAGAACACCTCCGCGCTGACACGGTTGCGGACATCATGAACGGCCACGTCAACGACATCTTCAACAGCTGCGTGCTCAAAGAGATGAAGACCGCAAAGGTCAGCCGTGTCGCGATCCAGATGGTCATCTCCGGAAAGGGCAAAGTCGCCGGCGCGACCACGAAGCCGGGAAGCAAACCCTTCCAACGCTGCGTCGCCCGCAAGCTCCTCGCGATCCGCTTCCCAACGTTCTCGGCGCCGAGGATGGGCGCGGAGTACGCGTTCCGCGTCGAATAGCCGCTTTCAACAGAGTCTGCGTCCCTGACCTGGTCAATCTGGGGAGTGGAAGCCGAGGCCGAAGCGGGGTAGACGACTCAGCGGATGCAGAAGCGTTTTTCAATGCTCGCGCTCGTCGCGGCGGCCTGGGCTCTCGGCGCGCATGGGGCGCTGGCGCAGCCGAACACAGTGGACGAGCCGTTTCTCCTCGGACCTCCGAGCGGAGACGGGCCGGTGCTCGTGCAGGCGTCGTTTCAGTTGCGCGACATCAACGAGATCGATGACGCTGCCGAGACCTTCGAGCTCGGCGGGGTCCTCGAGCTCACCTGGCGTGACGACCGGCGGGCCTTCGATCCCGTCACGGCAGGAGTCCGAGAGAAGGTCTACCAAGGCGATTTTCAGTTCGCCGAGGTCTCCACCGGTTGGTTCCCGCAGATCGTGCTC
>JBLYYU010000272.1:0-13655 GCA_048550275.1 Polyangiales bacterium | reverse complement strand
CCCATAAACATTGTCCAAACGTTCGGATGCGGCGAGAACCGGCCGCGGATCGCCGAGCCGTCAGGCTCGTCTTCGACCTCGAGGTTGAGGTACGGGGACCAGAAGGTTCGCTCGTTGTCGCAGACCAAGACGACTGCGTGCTTCCGGAACACCTGACCTCGGAGACACCCAGCGTCGGCTTGGAGCAGGGACTTCAGGGTCCCCAGCCAGCGCTCGCGTTCGATGGGGAGCTGTAGCTCGAAGCGGGGCCGCATGCGTGGAGGCGCCATGCGGGAGAGAATACCGGATTCGACCCGCCGACCGGACGCGAAAAAAATGCGCGAACTGGAGCGGAGCTCGGGCGCCTCAGATCGGGGCGGTCGCGCTCGGGGTCGTCAACTGAGACGGCTGCATGAACGGTCGTTTCTCGAGGTCGACCTGCCGATCTGGAAAGAAGTCGGCGAAGCAGAGATTGCTGGTCGTTCGAAGCTGCTCGGCGACAACCTCGGCCATGCTGGTATCGAGGAGCATCCCTTGCTCCGCGAGGTCCCCTCGGAGCCGATGGCAAAGCTGGTCGATGCGCTGGAGGGACGAGAGGTACGAACCGCGCCAAATCTCGAGGAACGGCCGATGATCCATCGGGTTGGTGGAGAGCAGCCTCCGCAACGTGTTCGAAGGCAGGAACGTGTACGAGCTGACTTCGGGGTTCTTTCGAAGGGCAGCGTTCCGGGCCCGCTCGAAACGGGTAAAGGAGATGGTGCGGATGTCCTGATCGATGTTGTAGAGAACACCTCGGCGGTGCGCGACTCCGGGGAGCTTCGAAACATAGGGGATGAAAGGGTCGAGGGTGAAGACCAACGTGGCGTTACGGCTGATCGCCTCGACGAAATTGGACGTGCGGGTGATCGCGCCATCTTCGTAGTAGCGTCCGTCGATCGGCACCGATGCAAACGCGGGGTTCACGCTCAGCGAAGCTTGAACGGCCTTGCTGATCGGGACGTGGTCGTATCCTTCGGTGCCGAAGAGAACATGCGAGCGCGCATCTTGGTCGGATGCCCCGATGTAGAGCTCGACGGGGAGCTTTCGGAAATCATTCGTGCTGCCCGCCATTTGAAGCACGCGGCGAAGCATCACCTCAAACTCCGAAGAGTGAAATGGCGGCCCGATCAGGCTGGTGTACTCGAGGAAGAGGGAATCGGCCGTGCCGTCCGAGCGACCACGAAGGCTGTCCCAGAACGCCTTCATTCCGGTCTTGGCGGCACTGGTCATTCGCCAGCGCATGTCCTCGTGGTTGAAGTGCGAAAGCCGAAGCAGGCTCAGGGACAAGGGCGGAACGCGGCCGCCGTCGATGCCGGCAATGGCTGCCATGAACTCGTCGACCGTGTAGCCGACTGAGAGCACACTCGAGACGACGGCGCCGGCGCTGATGCCAAACATCATGTCGACGTCGTTCACGCCGCAGTTCGTGAGGCAATCATCTAGGCATTTGAGAGCGCCCAGTTCGTAGTAGATACCGGTGATGCCGCCGCCCGAAGCACAGATGGAGGTCTTGCCGATTCGGCGGGAGCTGGTGAGCTCGTCCGCCGAGCGAAGAACCTGCGCTGCGAAGGACGTATCGCTCGACCACGCGGGCACCTCCGGGTGGAAATCCTGACGGAGCACGTAGCGGACCCCGATGGCGCCGAGCTCGATGATCAAGTCGTCGAGACGCGCGGCGTCCGGACCGGAAATGAGGACGACGATTCGATGAAAGCCGTAGCGCTGCTCGATGTCTTCGTCGTGGTCGAGCGTCTGAAGCAGTTTCCGGACCTCGGCGACGCGGTTCTCGAAGTTCTCGCACCAGCGGAGGTCGACCAGGAGCAGGTTCACATAGGCCGAGCGAAGTGTGTCGGTCGCCCCGACCGTATCCCAAACCGGAACGAACTCGAGCTCGCGGCCGCGGGTCCGAAGCACCGGATAGAGGTCGGAGCTCAGTCGCTCCGTGCGGGGCGCCGCGCCCATGTCATCGACGAGCGACTCAAAACACTGAAGGCCGGAACCCACGTAGAGCACGCGCTTGCGGGTACTGCCGGGCTCGTACTGACAGGGGGCGTCACGAGGCATGATTGCGGGTTAGCTCTTTGGGGGTAGCGACCTGGCGTAGGACAAGCCCTGCTCGACCCAGGCCTTCAAGCTAGGCGCGCGCTGGAAGCCGCGCGGGGCGACGTATACCATGCCTTTCATCGCTCGGCCCGTGAAGTCCATTTCACGAGCGCCCGGTTTCTTCAGCGAGGCTTCATAGGCGTCTGGCCCTACCCGAACCATCAGCTCGTCACCGATAATGCCGCAGGCCATGTGGCCATTGAGCAAGAACGAGAGCCCGCCGAACATCTTCTTTTCGCTGACGCCGCGCCGACGCTTCAGCACCTCGCGTACCCGATCGGCAAGTGCCTCGTCGTACGCCATGGCTTCAGAAGTACTTGATGCTCAGGTCGACCAGAAACTGCTTGAGCTTGGTGAACGGCGCCGTCATCAGCTCGATGCCGCTCAGCGGCGACCACTGCTTGAGAACGCCTCGCGCGTTCGAAAACGCTTCAAAGCCGAAGAAGCCGTGGCCCTTGCCGATGCCGCTATTGTTCGAGCCGCCGAAAGGCAGGTTGTTGTTGAAGAAGTGAATCAGATTGTGGTTGATACAGGTGCCGCCAGCGCGCGTGTCTGCGATGAGGCGTTCGATGTTGCGATTGCTCTTGCTGTAGATGTACAGCGCGAGGGGCTTCTCCTTGGAGTTGATCAGCTCGATTGGCTCGTCGAGCGACTTGAAGCCGTAGACGGGAAGGAGCGGGCCGAAAATCTCTTCGTTCATGACGTCCGAAGCTGGGTCGACGTCGGTCAAGATGGTCGGCTCGATGTAGTCCTCGCTGCCCTCGGTGCGCCCACCATAGGCAACGGTCGCGCCCTTTTGCTTCGCGTCTTCGATGTAGCCGGCGAGCCGCTGATAGTGCCGATTGTTGACGATGCGCGCGTACGACTCGGAGCGGCGCGCGTCCAGACCGTAGAACGCTTCGATGTTCTCTTTGAACTTCTGGATGAACTCGGCCTTCTTGCTCTCGTGCACGAAGAGGTAGTCGGGAGCGAGGCAAACCTGCCCGTTGTTGGTGTACTTGCCCCAGGCGATACGCTTCGCGGCGGCGTCGACGCTTGCGGTCTCGTCGACGATCGTCGGCGACTTGCCTCCGAGCTCGAGCGTGACCGATGCGAGATGCTTGGACGCCGCCTCCATGACGATTTTGCCGATCGCCGGGGCGCCGGTGAAGAAGATGTGATTGAACGGCTGCGCGAGAAGAGCGGTGGACGTCTCGATGCCGCCTTCGACAACCGCGACCTCGCTCTCGTCGAACACCTCTCGAAGGATTTTCTTGGTGACCTCGGACGCGTGAGGCGTATGCTCCGAAGGCTTGATCACCACCGTGTTGCCAGCCGCCAAGGCCGTGACCAGAGGGCCAAAGGTCAGATTGATGGGGAAGTTCCAGGGCGCGATGATCAGCACGACACCCTTGGGCTCGTAGTGAATGTGAGAGCTCGCACCGAAGAGCATCAACGGGGTCTTCACGCGGTGCGGACGCATCCACTTCGAAAGGTGGCGAACCGTGTGCTTGATCTCGCTCGTAATCGGCAGGATCTCCGTCAGATCGACCTCGGTCGGGTGCTTTCGGAAGTCGGCGTGTAAGGCGTCGCGGATCTCTTGTCGGTGGGCAAGAAACACCTTACCGAGCCGTTTGAGCATTTCCTTCCGCTCGCGGGCAGTCCTCTTGGCGACCGCGTATTGATGGGCCACTTGGAGCTTGAAGATCCGTTCGATCTCGGCCGTTTGCGCGTCGATCCCCGGAACGATGGCCGAGGAATTTTGGGAACCGTTCGTCTGCACGTCGGTACCGATTCGAGCGGGGGCTTGTGACATCGAGTCCACCTTTGAATTGGGCACTGGGCCGGTAGGATCCGGACCGGAATCAAGCTAGACGAAGAGCATGCGGAGTAGCGCTCGACCCTGTCAAGCGCTGACCTCAGCCGCTATCTTTTCGGAGACTTCCCAGAGCTTCGCGGCCAGCTCTGCATCCCGGCCGTGTGAGCTCGATCGAGCCTCGTTGCAGTCGGCGAAGTACTTGCCGGTTACGCCATCGACGTTTGGATGGACCGCGACGTAGCACTGCGTGGCGGCGCCCTCCCCGAGGCTTTTGAGCACGAGCGGCGCACCGATGGCGAGAGCTCCTCGGGCGATCGGATTCATGCTGCGCGCCAGGTTCGTGTGAATGACCCCCGGGTGAACGCTATTGGCGGTCTTGCCGGTGCCTGCGAGCCGCTTGGCCAAATGATTCGCAAAGAGCAGGTTCGCTAGCTTGGATTGGCCGTAGTTCGCCCATGCGCCGTAGCCGCGCGAGCCATCGAGGTTGTCGAACTGAATGCCTTCGGACGGCGCACCGTTGTGGGCGGCGCTGCTCAGCATCACCACTCGGCCGTCGTCAGCGAGACTGTCGAGCAGCGAGGTCACCAAAATGAAGTGGCCAATGTGATTGGTGAAGAACTGGAGCTCATAGCCATGCTTCGTGTTGAGCTTCGGAAGCGCCATGATGCCCGCGTTGCAAATGATCGCGTCGAGTGGCCGGCCGAGAGCCGCTACGGTGGCGGCGCAGTCCACTACGGACGCTGGTTCGGAAAGCTCGCAGGCCACCGGAGTGGTTTCTCCGACCACTTCGCCGCAGGCTGCCTTCGCCTTTTCGACGGTCCGCGCCGCGGCGATGACGTGAGCGCCGCGCTTCGCGAGAACCCGAAGAGTCTCGTGGCCGATCCCGGAGTTAGAGCCGGTTACCAAGATGGTCCGTCCGGTCAGGTCCAGCCCTTTAGTCACGTCCTCGGCGGAGCTCCCGTAGCCAAAGCCGCTCGGTCCTTTGCCTTTGAACATCGAAACTAGAGACATCGGTGGATTTCTAAGGCTCGTTAGAGCCCAGTACAAGCGTTGACGTCGATACAGTTCTCGAGGGCGCAGTTGGCGCACTCTTCCGAACCCGAATTCGGAGGCAGGCAGGGCGCGATGCAGAAGGCCGTGGAGCACGCCGCGATGGAGCCATAACAACCCGTACAGGCCAGCGAGAGGCCGGTCTCATCGGAAATGCAGGCCGCAATGCAATCGCCGAGCGCATTTCTGGCCGCTTCCGAGCCGTCGGAAAGCACGCCGCCGAGCTCCGCGGTGCAAGCCGCGAGCGGGCAGTCACCGGCGATCGCTCCGACGATTGCCGCCCCGCTGCGCTCATCGGTGGCGAGCGATTCGATGGCAGCCTGATCGCTCGCGTTGACGCATTGGTCGACTGGCGTTGCCACGTTCCCGCCACCGGCTCCGCTGGTCCCTCCCGTGCCGCCCGGCTCGCTCTCGCTCACGAGGAATGCCTGGAGCCCGGCGATTCGGAACATCGTCGAGAACGACATGCAGCGGTCTGCGCCGGCATCGTAGTCACCATCGGCGAACTGCTCCATGGCGGCTTCGAACTGTTCGATCGTGAAGTTGGCAGCGTTGCCGTTGTCGGTCGTTGGCACGCCAATGATGCTGCGGATGTTCGACACGTCCCAGTAGCCGGCGACGATTCCTTCGAACGTTCCGTCCCCGAGCTCCAAACGCAGCCAACTGTCGTGGATCAGCATCTCGTCTTGGACGATCATGATGTCGATTGGAAACCGGAGGTCGATCGGGCCCGCGGTCAAAACGCCGTCGACGACGGAGCCGGCCACTTCACCGCTATGGAAACGAGGCTCGGGATGAACGCCAAGCGTCGCGCCGGCAAGCACCGCGTTGTCGGTTCCGAGCGCCGGTGAGTCTTCACTCGCGAAGATCTGCACGGTGACATCGTCATCATTGTCGGGGTCGTCGAGGCCGTCGACCTGCAGGAGGATGGTCATGGAGCCGTTCTTGGTGGCGCCACGGATCACTCCATCGACGAGCTGGCCTTCGCGGAAGCCGCCGAACACGTATTTCCCGTCTTCTCGCACCTCTTCGTCGTTGATGATGCGGAGGAAGTTGTAGTCGATGCCCGGCTCGCGATCGGGTCCCATCAAGTCGTCGTGCGCGCACTCCGATTCACCCGGCGACTCGCTGGTCGAGACGCGGCCGTCCAGATCGAACCCGTCCACTCCCGATTCGGCGTCCCCGGGGTAGAAGAAACCAAACGAGTGCGCGACGAAACCTAGCCCCGGCAGGACTTGGGATACGGTGGCTCCACCGGCGCCGCCACTTCCAGCTTCACCGGCCGCGCCGCCGGAGACGTCGCCACCGCAGGCAAACGAGGCGAGGCTCAACAGCGAGGCGGTGAACAAGGACTTCGCGGCGCGGTTGAGAGACATCGTTGGCTAGTTCGCGAGCTTGTCGCAGGTTTCGTTGCTGTTGCTCGGCACGGGTGAGACGGACACGAAACCGTTGAAGAACGCCTCGAGATCGTCCTGTGGGTTCTCCAGAGTGGACTCGCAATCCTGCGGATCGACGAGGGTGTTGATGTAGTCCGGGATTTCGGTGCCGAGCGGCACTTCAACCCGGCCCCGAATGGAGCCGGTGTCGCAGGTTGGAATGTTGATGCTGGTGATGTTGTCCAAGGAAACATTGCCGGCGAGAAGGTTGGCTCGATTGGCCTCGAGCCAACGGAGAACCTCGACCACACCCGATTCGTAGTCGATCTCCTCGCCTTCGCCCTGGGACGATGCGAGCGCCGGAACACCACGGCAGGCGCCCGTCTTGGCCGCACCGACCGTGCCTGAGACTTGAGAGAGCGCGCCGCCGTTCACGAAGCCGACGTTCTGGCCCTCGTTGATTCCGGAAAGAACGACGTGAGGGAGGGCGTCCGGGTAGAGATTGTCGAGGGCATAGAGCACGGAGTCCGCCGGGCAACCGTCGACCGCCCAGACGTTTTCGTCGTAGCCGCTCATGGTGGCGGACTCGCTGGCAGCGCCGGTGCCGCAGCTGGGCCGGGTCTCAATCGTGTTGTCGGCACTTCCGCTCCGTTGCTCGGCGGGGGCCGAAACGATGACTTCGTTGTTCGGGTCCTGAATGACCGCCTGGACCACAGCGTCGATGCCCGGAGCGCCTACGCCATCGTCGTTGGTGACGAGGATGCGCAGCGGACCTGCCGGCGCGTCGTTGGATTCACTGCTGCAAGCAGTGGCCAGAGTCATCGAAAAGCAAAGGCCAAGCGCGAGCGCGGACGATGAACGGTCGTTTTGAATCATGCGCGCGATACTAGAAACAAGGCCCCCAGGGCGCAATAGGCGTCAGGTGAGCAGATGTGCTCCAAGCGGCCCCTCCGCACATGTGATGTGGGTCACTTTCCCACACGAATTACGGTGGAAATGCTTCAGAAGATCGTTGCAATTCGGAAAACGCGATCGTACTCAGGGAGCCGCAGTTCGTCACCTGTAGCGCCTCGGCGCGGCGAACGGAGTTTCTGGCTGAGCCCTCGCTGCGTGCAGGGTTGAGCCTGGCCCCTGAAGAAGGCGGGGCCCCACTGGGGCCCCGTCGCCCGTTTTCTCGCAGCGCCGCCTGCGCGAACCAAGGGTTGCGGGAGGGCGCGCAAGAGAAGAAGGTTCGCTCATGTCCGAGCCGATCATCGACGCGTGGATTCAGCACCCGACCGGACGCTTCATCGGTCACGAGATGTTCGAATCGCTTCGTCGTTGGATGAAGCTCGAGGTGATCCCTGAACAGTTCCCAGTCGAGCTGACCCTGGCAGCGCTCGATGCCGCCGGCGTCACGAAGGCGTTGGCCTCCGCATGGTGGGGGCCGAACGGTCCGCTGCTCTCGAACGACGAAGTCGCCGCGACGGTTCGTGCTCATCCACAAAGGTTCGCCGGCATCGGCTCGGTGGATCTGCATCGCCCGATGGACGGCGTTCGGGAGCTCCGTCGTTGCGTGAAGGAGCTCGGATTCGTCGGCGTGCGACAGCTTCCATGGCTCTGGGGCCTTCCTCCGAACGACCGCCGCTATTACCCGATCTACGCCGAGTGCATCGAGCTCGAGGTACCGTTCTGCTTGCAGGTCGGTCACGCCGGACCGCTTCGGCCGAGTGATCCCGGTAGGCCGATCCCTTACCTCGACGAAGTCGCCTGCGAGTTTCCGGAGCTCCAGATCGTCGGCGGGCATATCGGCTATCCCTGGACCGAGGAGATGATATCGCTCGCGACGAAGTACGAGAACGTCTACATCGATACATCGGCATACACGCCGGAACGCTACCCCGAAGCGCTCGTCCGATTCATGAAGGGTCCGGGGAAGCGCAAAGTGCTCTTTGGGAGCAACTTCCCAATGATTCAGCCCGCCAAATGCATGGCCCAGCTAGACGCGCTCGGGCTATCTGAGGAGACGCGCCGGCTCTTTGTCTACGAGAACGCCGCGCGAGTGTTCGGGCTCGACGCCTGAGCTCGGCTAGCACGACGGCCGCGTAGCCGAGGCCCGGACCCTGAGGTAGAGGACAACGGATGATTCGCGTGATTTCTCGACTCCTCGCGGTTCTTGCTCTGCTCTCGATCGCAGGCGTCGGCTTCCTCGAGATCCGAACGCGACGCGGAGCCGACGAAGCGAAAGCACAACTCGCCGCATATGAGCCTCCTCAGATCAGAGACTTTGGCACGACGAGCACCCTCTCGATTCTGCCGCTAATCGACTGGCACACGTCGAGCTCCGACCTCGCAGGCGAGATGGGTGTTTCGTACCTGGTGGAAACGGATGAGCACAGGATCCTGTTCGATGTCGGCCAGAACTCGCTGCAGGAGTCCCCCTCCCCGCTTGAACGCAACATGGAGGCGTTGGGCATCACACTCGACAGCATCGACACGCTCTTCATCTCGCACAACCATTTCGACCACGTCGGCGGAAGGTCCAATCAGAAGAACCAAACATTCTCGATTGGGCTCGAACAGGTTCCGCTGCCGGGCCTGCGCGCATTGGTCCCCATTCCGATGAGCTACCCGGGCCTCGAGCCCATCTACGCGGGCGATCCGATGGTAATCGGGAAGGGCGTGGCCTCGACCGGAACGATCCCGCGTCAACTGGTCTTCGGTTGGATCGACGAGCAGGCCTTGGTCGTGCACGTCGCCGGGCGGGGAGCTGTCCTCATCGTCGGGTGCGGCCACCAAACGATACCCGAGCTGCTGAAACGCTACGACCAAGCCTTCGATGCGCCTCTCTACGGGATCGTCGGTGGTCTTCATTTTCCGGTGCCAGATGGTCGCTTGGAGATTCTTGGCCTGAATGCGCAGCGAATTTTCGCATCCGGCGAGGGGATGTTCGTGCCGATGACCATGGACGACGTGAGGACGGACCTGGCCGAGCTCCAAGAGCGCGAGCTGGGACTCGTCGGGGTCGGTGGTCACGATAGTAGTGACGAGGTAATCACGATGTTCGCCCAGACTTTTGGGCGCGCATACCGGCACGTCAGGGTTGGGAAACGCATCTTGGTCGGGCCACCGGACTGAGCAGCGGCCTGCGGAACCCAGCCGGCGGAACACCCTCGAAATCCAATGCGAAACCGTCGTTGCCGAGGCGGCCAGGTCGGGCTAGAACATGCGGTGAATTCATGAGTAAAAAAGCAAAGCTCGAATACGACAATACCAGCTACGAAATGCCGATCGTCGAAGGTTCGTACGCCGAACGCGGGATCGACATTCGGAGTCTCCGGAAAGACACTGGCCTGATCACCCTCGACTCCGGGTTCATGAACACCGGCGCGACCGAGAGCCGGATCACGTTCATCGACGGCGAAGAGGGGATTCTGCTCTATCGCGGCTACCCGATCGAACAGTTGGCCGAACACTCGTCGTTCACGGAAACGGCCTACTTGCTGATCTACGGTGAGCTTCCTACGCAGACGCAGCTCGAAGAGCTTTCGAATCTTCTCACCTACCACAGCATGTTGCACGAAGACATGCGCCACTTCTTCGACGGCTTCCCTTCGAATGCGCATCCGATGGCGATCCTGTCTTCCATGGTGAGCGCTCTTTCGGCGTACTACCCGGATAGCCTCGAGCCGGACTCGCACAACATCATGCACATCGCGCGTCTGCTCTCGAAGCTACGCACCATCGCTGCATTCAGCTATCAGAAGGGGCAGGGACGACCGGTCGCCTACCCGAAGAACAGCCTCGGCTACTGCGCAAACTTCCTCTACATGATGTTCTCGCACCCCGCCGAGCCGACTTACGAGCCCGACCTCGAGATGGTCAAGGCGCTCAACGTGCTGCTGATCCTGCACGCGGACCACGAGCAGAACTGCTCGACGTCGACCGTCCGTCTCGTCGGTTCGAGCCAGGCCAACCTGTACGCGGCGATCAGCGCAGGCGTCTCCGCCCTTTGGGGGCCTCTGCACGGTGGGGCCAATCAGGCGGTCATCGAGATGCTCACCGAGATTCGTGATGAAGGCGGCGACTGCACCGCATTCATGGAAAACGTGAAGAACCGCGAACGACGGCTGATGGGCTTCGGCCACCGCGTCTACAAGAACTTCGACCCGCGCGCGACCATCCTCAAGAAGTACGCAGACCGTCTCCTGAGCCACCTGAAGATCGAAGACCCGCTCTTCGACATCGCGCGGCAGCTCGAAGAGGTCGCGCTCTCCGACGAGTACTTCATCGAACGCAAGCTCTACCCGAACGTCGACTTCTACAGCGGAATCCTCTATCGCGCGATGGGCATCCCGACCGAGATGTTCACCGTCCTCTTCGCGCTGGGCCGAATCCCCGGCTGGATCGCCCACTGGAAAGAGATGATGGAAGACCCGGGTGTCCGCATCGGACGTCCGCGCCAGATCTACACCGGCGCGAAGATGCGCGACTACGTGCCCCGGGAAAGCCGCCGGCCGGCTGCACCCTAACAGGGTCGCACAACGGCCAATCAGGGTGGCGCTTGCGGCGGCGCTCGCGTACACCGACCGCATGGCATTGGTCGAGCTCAGCACACCTGCTCCGCACATCCGCCTCATCAGCCTGAACGAGCCGGAAACGCGAAACGCGATCTCCTTCGCACTTACAACCGAGCTTTACGCGGTCCTCGAGACGCTTCACAACGAAAACGACTGTAGCGTCGTGATACTGACGGGCGCGAGTGACGCGTTCTGCTCGGGCATGAATCTCGCCGAAATGGGAATCCCGCCGAAATGCGAGGGGCTGCCGATGTCGCGAATCGCGATCCGATCGATGCAGTACATCTCGGGACTGATTCCTGCGATGCGAGGGATTCCGCAACCGATCATCGCTGCGATCAGCGGCCCGGCGTACGGAGGCGGCCTGTGCCTCGCGCTCGGCGCGGATATTCGGCTCGCAAGCGAATCGGCAAGCTTCTGCTTCGCCGGCGTACACCACGGTCTAACCGGCGCCGAGATGGGGATTAGCTACCTTCTGCCTCGCGCTGTCGGTTCGTCGAATGCAAGCGAGATCCTACTCACCGGACGACGCTACGACGCGGCGGACGCTCTCCGAATGGGCCTGGTGTCACGAACCTGCTCGGACGACACGGTTCTCGACGAGGCGATCGAGATGGCCAAAGAGATCGATGGCTGGAGCACGCACGGCATCTCGATGACGAAGCGGGTGCTGTGGAGTAGCCCCGAATGTGGGAGCCTCGCGGCGGCGATCGACCTCGAAGACCGAAATCAAATGCTGGTTCGCATGACCACCAAGAACTTCGAAGAATCGATGTCGGCGCGCGCCGAGAACCGAAAGCCCGAGTTCAAGGACTAGGCAGCGGAGGAACGACTCCGCTTGCTGCGCCCGCAGAGAACTCAGAGAACTCAGAGAACGCAGACGAGCACTCGCGCAGAGGCTCTCCGCGCTCGGCCAACTCGGGACACGAGCCTCGAACACGGTCATGGTCGGAGACGACATCCGCGGAGACGTGGGCGGAGCACAAGAATCCGGCCTGCTCGGCGTTCTCGTTTGCACCGGAAAATTCCGGGCAGCCGACCTCAGAGGGAGCGTTCGACCAGACGCGGTTCTGGATTCGGTAGCTGACTTGCCGCAATGGTGGGAGACTCGGGGTTCCTGATGGGCGAGCCGTTCAACGCGAGGCTACGAGCGCACGAGTTGCCACGAGAAACTCTGGTCGACTTGTGGCATCGGACTGTCGACGCTCACGAGCTGCTCTCGAAGACTTGGTTCGAGGCGGTCGCCAAGAAGCACGGCCCGCCGGTCGCCGAAACGGTTGCAAGCCGCGGCTGGCCGCTCCGCAAAACAGGAGCGACTTCGAAAGAGCTCTTCTTCGACGACCTGCGCTTCATCGTCGCAGCTACCGAGCTCAAACCCGAAATGCTCACGGTCGCCGATCGCGATCAAGCTGAAACGCCGGGCGAGCTGTCGAGCGACCGCTCGTGGTTTCAAGTCCTGCTCTCTTCGTCCCGACTCCTGAGCACCCAGGCCAAGCCCAGGCGTGGAAAGCCGGCCTGGGTGGGAAGCCCCGGCGTTTTTCGTGGACGGGCGCGCGGAAAGGGCATCGAGATCGGCTTCGCAGTCCTGCTGAAGGCCTGGCAATCGTCTCAAGGTACGCGGGTCACCACGATCGACACTGCAGCATTCGAACGGAAGATCGTCGAGGTCTACGACCAAAAGACGCTCGCCCTTCTTTGGAATTATGCCGCGCTCGCGTACATGCTCGGCACAGACCGTTGGTACACCGGGATTCGCGAACGGTATGGAGACGACGAGGCGCAAGATCTCGAGAAGGATGTCTGGATCGACCGGGGGGCCGCCGAGCACGACTTGCGCATCGGACAGGAAGCCTTGGCGGTCACTGGAAACGATGTCGAGGCCCTGCTTCGAAGCTTCCAGTTCGCGCCGGGCGAGGTCGGCATTCTCGACGTCGAGCTCGAGCTTGTAGACGAGAAGCACGGCATCCTGACTCACCATAGCTGCCCCGCGCTCGACCGATTCGAGCACTTCGATGACGTGCGACTGAAGCACTGCTGCGACATTTGCGTCGCGGGCATGCCGATCTCCGGGGAAATGCTCAACCGAGACATCGAGTGCAAGCCACTGAAGCTGCCGCCTCGCAAAGACGCGAACGATATCGCGTGCCGCTGGGAGTATCGGCTGCGCGATCGGTCCTGAGCTGCGCAGCGCGGAGAGGTACGCAGAAAACGTTCACGCGATCGGAGGGTATGCGGATAGACTCCGCCGAAATGTCTACCGGGAGAGCCATGTTTCGACTCGTATTCGCATCCTGCCTAGCGGTTGGATTGAGCCTGCCCGTCCACGATGCGGGCGCCGAAGAGCCCGAGCCGAGCTCGGAGAAAGCCGAGGCGGGCGAAGAAGAAGCGCCCCCAGCGACCTTCGACGACACATACCCGGTCCGCTTCGCCCGACGGCCGCTCGTGCTCAACGAGGGCATGGTCCGCGCCGACGGAAGGGTGACGGTTGGCGGCGTGATTGGCCCAGGGACGTTCTCCTCGTTGGACATCGGCGGAGCGGTCAGCCCCATCAAAAACCTCGAGATCGGGCTGAGCACCGAGCTGACCGGCAGTGTCCCTGCACCCGGCGGCATCAGCCTGATCAGCGTCATCTTCTCGCCCAAAGCGAGCTACGGAGACATACCCATCTACGGGCGCTATCAGTTCATCGAAAGCGAAACCGCCCTGATGGCGGTCGACCTGGTCCTCGTTCTACCGACGAACACCGACTTT
>JBLYYU010000271.1:0-3500 GCA_048550275.1 Polyangiales bacterium | reverse complement strand
GCATTTCAGTCGGTGTCGAGGCTTGCCTGGATGGGTACGCCTGCGTCTCGTTCGGGGACGCTTCGTTCGGCTTCTCTGTGGGCATCAACGTCGTCTCAGCCGGGATTGACATCAACTACGGCAACCCCGACGTGATCTTCTCGCTCGGAACAGGCTACGACGCGGGCCTCGCTGCGGCGGGGGTCTCTCTCAAGCTCTCCATCCGGCAGGGCATCGGCGTCTCCCCCTCGGTCAAGATCGGCGGGCTCATTCGCTCGACCTACTCACGCGACATCTGGCTGCTCAGCTTCTAGCGTCGGCGTTAGAGAATACGAAAACCGCCAAGAGTCTTGACGAGAGATCGAGATCGATGAACCGACCGCGACTGAAAAGACTATCGGGGCCAGCAGAACAGATACTACGGGAAATATCATGCTGTTGTCGTCGACAACCGAGATCCGGTCGAGGTCACTTCGTGCATCGCGCTGTCGTCGTGCGCGAGTCCGATGGGAATACGCCAACCGCGTGCTGGAACCATGGTGGTGGCGGAAGATGTCGCGAGCGTAGTGACATGCGAGGCGTGCGGCGAGCACGCAGCCGAGGTAGTCACAGAGGATGGTCGGACTCTCTGTAGTGAATGCCGCCTCATCGAGCGTGGGACGAGAATACGGCTCGAAACGAAGCGAGATTCTGACGACTGAGCGGCTCGCAAGACGCGGTCTTGCGCCCATCGGTTTTGTCATCTTGCGGGACGGCGAGTTCGAGTTCGCATCTTGTCTCCGCACGTTCGATGGACTTGGAGCTTGACCTCCCTGTTCGGGGGTTAATTCTCGATTCACGTCTTGCACCCGGTACTCAGAACTCAGGCGATCGCGTCCACCCTAAGGAGCAGATGTTCAGTTCTCCTGTGCGCCACCTTCGAGACGGAGGCAGGGCCGCCCATACCTGCGTTCAGAATCGAGCGCTAGAACCGCTCGGCAAGGAAAGGGTGTCGATGACAGATGGTGTTCGTCACACGCGAGCCTGCAGGTGTCGTTTGTGTCGGCCTCGAGCGGCACGCGCCGCGAACGAGTCTAGCGAAGGATCTCGCTATTGGACTTCGCAATGACCTCGAAAAGGAACTTCCTCGTGGCCGCGACTTCCGTCGACGATCGCACCCTCATCTCCTCTTTGGACCGCGGAGGTGTGGCCCGAAGGCTGTACGCTTACTCGAAGCGCAAGAACTGGAGACGCAATGCCGAGGTTCAGTGGCAGACGAGAGAGGCATGGGTGCCTGGCACACCCTGTGTCGAAAGCTTACCCCGGTATCGATTCGCACCGTCTCCGCCACTATCCTTGTGTTTTGAGCGTCGAACCCAGGGCCGAGGCAGTTGCAAGGGGCCCCGCGGATGCCGCACTCTCTCGTCTCAGTCGGGTTCGAGATCGACATGCCGAGCCTCTGGCGCGGCCTCGGTGAGCTCTGCCTCGAGCCGGTCGATTTCATCGCCGATTGCGTCGGTGACTTGCCCTCCGAACTCGACCATGAGTCGCTCGAGTGCCTGCGGCCCATCCAAGGTCGCCCAGGAAGCATCTAGATCCCGTTCGGCCAGAAGACGTCGCGCCAGCTCGCGACCATCGAAGGTGACTTCGGCTTTGAAGCGAACGGAGTCGGCTCCGAGTGTTGAAACTTTCACGTCTTGGACGCGGGCGACCAGCGGGCTCTCTTCGAGGACCGCCATCATTCGGGCGACCGATTCGGAGGGCGGGGAGGCCCCAAGGAGATGGCGGCGGTTTCGATTGATGAGAAAGATCGCAGACGCGCCAAGCAGTAGACCGATGGCGACAGACGCCGCGCCGTCCCAGGCGGGGTTCCCTGTCAACTGGGCCAAGCCGAGCCCCGTCATTGCCATCAGCACGCCGAGAACGGCAGACATGTCCTCGAGCACTACTGCCACGCCCATCGGATCGGGGCCCGTGCGTAGATACTGCGAAACCGATTGACCTGCCTGGCGGGCTGATCCTCGAACGGCGGACAAGCCGAACGCAAGCGAAATGCTCTCCGCCACGAGCGAGACCAGCAAGATGATGAAGCCCACGCCCAGGTGCTCGAGCGACTCGGGCGCCCAAACCTGCTTCGCCCCGCGGAACACCGACACGCCGCCCCCGACGAACAACACGCCGGCGGCGGACAGCAGCGCCCAGATGTAGCGAGAGCGACCGAAGCCGTATGGATATTCACTATCGGGTTTGCGTCGGGAACGAGCGATCCCAACGACCAAGAGGCTTTGATTCGTGACGTCCGCGGCGGAATGAAGCAGCTCCGCCATGATCGCGGTCGAGCCCGTGAGCAAGAACGCGAAGAGCTTGGCCGCTCCGATGACGAAGTCGACGAAAAGCGCAATCGCTACAGCGCGCGTGCTCGTCGTCATGGGTGCACTATACCACCTGGGTTTCTGGACGCTCAGCCGACCAAGCGAGCGTCGAAGCAGCGGGCGTGTGTGGGGCGCTTCGTTGAAAAAGGCTCAGACGCCCAAGTACGGGTAGGGCGGCTCCGCCGCTGTCAGTCGACGTCGATGCAGGTCACCGGAACCGTCAACTCGTCTATGCAGAACTCGAAGTCGTCGTCCGAGACGGCTATTGTGACCGACTGGCTGCCACCCTCGCCGCAGGTGTAGGTGGTCGAGGCGGCATTCGGGTCCGCGATCGAACCGCCTGTTCCGGTCCAGCGGAATTTGATCGGGTCTCCGTTTGCGTCGCTGCCCATCGCCGAGAGAGCGATGTCGCTGCCAACCGAGGTGTCGAGCGGCGAGACGACCACTTGGGTCAGCTCCGCACAGATGTTGATGACGCAGTTGCCGCCACCGTCGCAGGCGCCGCCGAAGCCGCAGGGTGTGCCGTCGGGAAGATTGTCCCCGGCGACGCACATGCCGTTGCTGGGGTCGCATGCGCCGTCCTCGACGCAGTCGTTGTCGGAGCTGCAGTCAACCGCTTCACAGAGGTCGATGTCGACGCAGGTGCCTTGCATGCATTCGCCGGCGCCGCCGTTGCACGAGGTGCCGTCGTCCACGGCCGTGTTGCTGCAAGAGCCGTCGGCCGGGTCGCAGGCATCGTTGGTGCACTCATTGCCGTCGTTGCAGTCGACGCCTTCGCAAAGGTCGATCGCGACGCACTCGCCGTTCGAGCAGGCGCCGTCGCCGCCGTCGCACTCCGTGCCGTCGCTGACCGGGTCGTTGATACATTCGCCGCTGTTCGGGTCGCAGTCATTGTCGGTGCACTCATTGCCGTCGTCGCAATCGACGCCTAGGCAGCGGTCGATTGCGATGCACTCGCCGACCGAGCAGGCGCCGTCACCGCCGTCGCACTCGGCGCCGTCTTCGACGGGGTCGCTAGTGCATGATCCGTCGGCGGGGTTGCAGTCGTTGACCGTGCACTCGTTGCCGTCGTCGCAGTCCACGTCCTCACAGAGGTTGCCGTCGACGCAGGTCACCGCGACGGTCCAATCATCCATGCAGTGGACGAAGTCGTCGTCCGAGATTGTGACG
>JBLYYU010000270.1:0-6144 GCA_048550275.1 Polyangiales bacterium | reverse complement strand
GGTCCAGAAGCTCGAAGCTCCAGGAGAAGTACTGGATGAAAATGATCAGGGCTGCGCTGAGGAGGCCAGCGTTGATGAGACCGGTGCTCCGTTCCGCCAGACCGATCCAGATCGACGCGATCGCGAGGCCGAAAACCAGCAAGATGAACAGGACGAAGACCCCGCTCCGCCCAGCGATGAGCTCGCCGAGCGCGGACCCACCGTCGCCGGGCACCGTCAGCCCAACGAAGACCAAAAGTAGAACCGTCGCTACGATGACCGAGAGCGAGGACGGCTTCCCGAGCGCCGCGAAGAAGGCCACAGCCAAGCCGGAGACGGTCATGATGGCGATTTGGTGGAGGGTGAACGCCGAGTCGAACACATCGCGGACGACCGCGTCGTCTGCGGTCGCCACGATGAGCGGCGCGGCGATCAGGACGAGCCCAAAGAGGGAGGCCGCCGGGCGGACGAAGCCAAACCCTGCGCTGACCCGAGCCAGCCGTCCGAGGCAGATCAGGCCGAGACCGATCACGGGCAGGAGCGGCAAGAGGCCGCGTCTGCCCGCCAAGAACTCCATCTGGTCATCCGTGAACCAGCCCGAGCCGCCGCCGAGCCAACCGAGCGCGAGCAGGCCAAGCGGCACGGCCAACCAGCCGTACGCGGCCTTCTGGCGCGCGTACCCCATCGCTAGAGCTCCGACGGCCCAGAGAAACGGCCCCTGCCAAAACGTCAGCGTGAAATTGAAAATCTGGCCGATGAAGAAGATGTCCGCGCCGAGGACGAGCGTGGCCAAGAACCAAAGCGACTCGGAGAGCAGCGGGAGGTCCTTCATTTGGGTCGCGTACGCGGCGCCGCAGGTTGCTGCGTACGTAAGCAGCAGCACGAGGCTTCGGGCGCCCGGGCCCATCGTCTCCCAGTGGCTCGCGACGAACAGGATGACGCCGAGGCCGACCAGGACTGCGCCAAGCGTCGAAAAGAGCACGACCGCTCGCCCGCTGCGGATGGAGCTCTGTGATTCATCGAGTGAGCTTCGGAGCGCATCGACTTGCTCGTCGTCGAGGAGGCCCTGCTCCTTCCAGACGTCGAAAGCCTTGTCGATATTGGTCAGCTTCATCGAAACCCGTCAGCCCAGGCGAGTGCCGAACGGCTGTGGCTTCCACATCCGAACGCCCAAGAGGAACGGAACCACCCAGTACGGCCCGTTAAAGGCCCAGAAAACGAGCGCGTTGCCGGGAGGCGGGCCGATCCAGTACTCGTAGATCAGGAATTCGGTGCAACCGTGCAGCATCGCGCCGACGTAGACGAGCGCCATCGGCCGGATCCAGTTCTTGCCCTTGATGAACGCGTACACCAGCACGAGGTAGAACGGGCCGTAGATCATGCCCGAAATCCCAGTGTTCACTCGAACGTACTCGTGGTCCGCCATGAAGAAGTGATCCTGTGCGACTTCGGCGTACCATCGATTGGCGCGTGACCAGAACGCGTCGCCCTCGAGCAGGCCGAGCGCATGCCAGGAGTCCGAGAAAAACGAAGAGAACGCAAAGAACGAAAAACACGTCACGAAGAAGATGTCTTTCTTCCGCAGGCTCAGGGGGAGGCCGTCACTCGATTCAGTCATTTCAACTCCGGTTTGGGGACACGATCGGGTCTTCTTTGCTTGCAGCGCTCGCCTGCGCGGCCGCGAGGAGCTCGCCGAATTGTTCACCGATGCCTTCGACGACGTTGTGCACGTCGGGCAGCGCGTCCCAGTCCGAGTTGAAGCCCCAATACACCTTGCCGTTATAGCTCAGTACGGCGAGCGCGAGCGCTTGGTTGGGGAAGAGCGGCATCATCGGATAGATCGCCTCCATCTGGGAGCCGAGGAAGTAGAGCGGAATAGGCGGGCCGGGGACGTTGGTGATGACGACGTTGAAGGGGCGGTTTCTCGTCGCGGTCCGGCTGAGCTCGGCAAAAAAGCGCCCGCCGATTCGGTCGGCCAGCCCTTCGAGCCAGGACACCCCGAGGGCCTGCTTGCTGTGCTTGAGCTCCTCCATGATTTCGTTCACACGCCGCAGCCGGTCCGCGGGGTCCCGCACGCCAACCGGGAGCTGGGCCATGATCATCGCGACGCGGTTGCCGAGGTCTTCTTGCTTGTCCTTGCGAACGTTGACCGGAATCAGGGTGCGAAAGTCGATGTCGTCCGTCGCGGTCTCGTGCTCGCGCAAGTATTGGCCGAACGAGCCGGCGGCAGTCGTCAGCACGACATCGTTGATCGTGCCTCCGAGCCCACGGCGAACGTCCTTGATCTCGCTCATCGAAATGTCGGTCCAATCGAACCGGCGATGCGCGCCGACGCCGTCCGGATTGAACGGCGTCTTCGAAGCAGCCCGCCAACCCAGCTTCGACGCCTCCATCAGACCCTGAACGACATCGCGCGCCCCTTGGAGGGCGTCGTTAGGCCGTCGAAGCGGCGCGAGAAGCTCGAGCGGCGCCTGTGCGCGACGGACGAGCTCGACCGCCGTCAGCTCCGCGCGCTTGGGTTGCGGACGCGGAGCCCAGGGCTTCGGGCTGCCCTTCCGTTCGAACGGTCGCTTGCCGAGCAGCGTCTGAATGATGCTGACCCCCGAAATCCCATCCGCCATGCAGTGATGGATCTTCGTGACCAGCGCGAAACGGTCATTCGGCAAGCCGTCGACGACCCACACCTCCCAAGGGGGCTTGTCCATGTCGATCGGGAGCTCCAGCAGATAGCCGCAGACACGCTTGAGAACCCGCTCGTCCGCAGGCTGCGGCAGTGCGATCTGCCGCACGTGATAGCGAGCGTTGAAGCTCTCGTCGTCGACCCAAATGGGGTGATCGAAAAAGGGGATCTTGGCGATTCGCTGCCGGTACCGAGGAACAGCGTCGAACGACCACTCGTAGTTGTTGAGGATCCGATCGAAGTCGAGCCCACCGCCCTCGATGCGCATTGGGCCGGCGTCGAAAATCATCACCGCCGCCTCGTGCCAGTGTGTGTTTTTCTCCTCGAAACCGAGGAACGATGCGTCCAGCGCCGAAAGGCGTTCGTAAAACGTGTGCGTCATGGGAGAGGCGCGTCTCTAACTAGTTCTACCCCTGGAAGGCTTTCGTCGACAACCCCATTTTGGGCTTCGAGCTGAGCACTTTGCGTCTGAATTCGCGGATCACCGGAATCGGGTCGAGCCACGCGGACGCATCCGCACGGTCCGTGTCGTGCTCGCATAGCTCTCCGGCAAAGCCCTCGGGAATTTGGCTGAAGTGCTCGGACTCATCGGCGGATTCGTCGAAGTAGTGATACTCGAACCCCGGTACGAAGAGGTCTTCGTCCGCGACCACATCGAGGGTGCGAACCCCGAAACTCGAAAGCTCGGTGGTGGTCGCCTGAGGTGGGATGATCCACGCGTGCTTGAGCCCCGCCATGAACAGGTACTGCACCTTCCGATTGCGCGATAGAATCCGAAAGCGATTGAGCTTTCCCCCGTACATGGCGCTCCGCATCTCGCTGACCTCGACGATTCCCTTGTTGAAGTCGGGCTCGAATCCCGAAACGATCTTCAGTGAAGTCGGGTCGTTCTTGCGAGTGAAGCGGGCGATGCTCCGGCCTCCGTTGATGAGGTTCCCACGGTCCGCGGCTGCTCTTCGCCTCGGTCCGGCGAAGTCGTCGTACGGCGCGGTTCGCGAGCTCGGCGCGTTTCGAAGGACGAGGTAGAGTGCCTCCTCGTCGTTGATCGCCTTCGAGCCGCTGCGGTTGAGTGTCTCCAAAGCAGTCTGGATTTCGAACGGTAGGTCGGTGGTCGACTCCACGCACTCCGTGATCTCGTAGCCTCCACGGGAGAGGACCTTGACGTCCCCCTTCCCAATCCAGAAATCGCCGTCGTTCGAAATCATGTGGGAGGCCGAACGCCAGACCAGCGAGAGGTCCTTGTAGAAGATCCTCGGAAAGACCTCTTCGCGCCCCGTCCTCGCGTTCCGCTGAACGACGTAGGCCACGAAGAAGCGCAGCGCGGGGTTCTGCCGGACATTGGTCAGGAAGAAACGGGTATCGAACAGTGAAAACGCGAATTTCGGCCTGTACCCCAAGGAAAGCAGACTTGTCGGGTCGCTCTTGGCTTCGCCGGCCGGCAGCAGCCTGGCCCCGGAGTCCAAGAGCTTTCGGAACGATTGGGAGACTTGCCGGGGCGTTTCAGAGGAAGGCGCAACGCTCGGCACGATGCGAGTGGGAATGAGTGCAGTCATTGCTGGTAGCGAAGTAGCCCAATCGTCGCGCTTAAACCAGGAATACCATCCGTTTCGATCCCGTTTGATGCCTTTGAAGGAGCGCGCATGGTCCGACTACTCATCATTGGCTTCATCTGGCTCGGCTGCACCGCGGCTTGGTCGATTCTTGGTTCGAGCCTAACGGTGAGAAGCACGGACACCAGCAGCGCACGAAGCGCCGAGGTGCACGGACTCTGGGGCGGTCCCCTCTATCAGCAGCCGGTGGAAGCAAGCTACACGGTCGAACGAATCCAGCACGAGACCAAGACCGTCGAGCGCGAAGGAGAGGACCCAGTGAAGACCACGGTCGCCCGACGCGTGAAGAGCGACGTGGAGGTTCCACTCGAAGCCTCCGATCTCGACGCCGGGTTCGCACTCGAGCACCGGCGGCGGGGCCTCATGTGGTTCGCGACCTACGAGCTCGATTTCTCCGGGGCATACGCGTTTCGCAACCCGACCGACGAGGCGCGCGAGGTGACGATGCGCCTCCCCCTCGACACCGCTTCGCGCACCTACGACGGCCTCCGCATCGAAGACGAGCAAGGGAAACCACTCCCGTTTTCGATTGTCGGTGGCACCGCTCGATGGAAGCAACCGTTTGCGCCAGGACAGCAGCGCCAGGTCGCCGTGTCTTTCCGAACGCGCGGCACCGAGTCGTGGACCTACGCGGCTACTCAGAACAGCAACGAGGCCCGCAACTTCCGCCTTCGCGCTCATACGGATTTCCCGGACGTAGACTTCCCGGACCACAGCGTTTCGCCGTCGAGGCATGCCGCAGAAAGCGACGCCTGGAACGGGGAATGGAGCTTCGAGAGCCTGATCACCAGCTCGCCCATGGGCATCGAAATGCCAGAGAAGCTCAACCCGGGCCCCCTTGCCGCCCGAATCACCTTCTTTGCGCCGGTGTCGCTGCTGTTTTTCTTCTTCGTGATGTCGATGCTCGCTCTGACTTCGGGCCGCGAGCTTCACCCCATGCACTACTTCTTGCTCGGTTGCGCGTTCTTCGCTTTCCACTTGTTGTTCGCCTATTCCGTCGATCGCCTTCCTCTCGTCGGCTCGTTCGCGCTCTCCGCGGTCGTCTCGATGCTCCTGGTGCTCACCTATGTTCGACACTTCGTCGGCTGGCGTTTCGCACTCACGAAGGTGGCACCCGTTCAGCTGCTCTACCTCGTTTTGTTCTCAGCAAGCTTCTTCTGGAAGGGCTTCACCGGCCTGGCGATCACCATCGGCGCGATCGTCACCCTGTTCGCGGTCATGCAACTCACCGGGCGTCTCGACTGGACGGAGACATTTGCGAAGCGCTCAGCGCGCCAGAAGCCAGCCACAGCCTGAACATCGCTCAGCAGCCGCTTGCGCAGGCGCTGCACCGGCGCGCAGCAATTGCGGGCGCGTCGCCCAGTCTGCTGCAAAAGCGACGGCGTTCGACCTGGCACGGGCCTTGCGTTGGCTAGACTGTGGGAGGATACATGCGCGCTTTCACCAAGATCTCAACACTTCTGCTCATCAGCTCGCTCATGACCCTTGGCTGCGGCGGTGGCTCGTCGGATGAGGGGCCTGGCGGAACGTCGGGAACCGGCGGAACCGCGGGAACCGGCGGAGTGGGCGGCGACGGAGGCAACGGGGGAGACCCCGGCAGTCGCTTCGCCCAGCTCAGCGCCGCGCAGGACCACACATGCGGCTTGTTCCGCGACGGTTCGGTCGATTGCTGGGGCACAGACGCGCACGGTGACGAGGCGACCCCGATTGGATTCGCGTTCGAGGCCATCGAAACCGCCACGAACTACACCTGTGCCATCAAGTCCGAGGAAACGCTCGAATGCTGGGGCGAGGGTCAAGGGACGCAGGTGCCAAATGGCGAGCTCTTCGAATCGATCGCGCTCGGCTTCGATCACGCCTGCGGCTTGCGGGTGG
>JBLYYU010000269.1:0-15322 GCA_048550275.1 Polyangiales bacterium | reverse complement strand
CATGTGCACCGCTCCTTGCGAAACCTCGCCAACGTTCCGAACGACTTCAAGGCCGCGTTCCCACTCGCTGGCGCAGACCTTCCGATCTTCGGCTAGGTCAGCGTCCAGAGCACCAGAGCACCGAGCGCGGTCGCGAGAAGCGACCAGAGGCGCATGACGAATGGAGAGCGGCTCGTCCACCATTCCAACACGCGTTGGAAGCGCGCGTAGCCTACGATGGGAAGGCTCGCTGCGCTCAAGATTGCGATCGCCCCAAGCACGTGCAGAAGGAGTGGAAGGCGCGTGTCCGGCGCGGCGAACCAAAGCGCGAGCCCGAAGCAAAGACGGAGGAGCACAGCGAGCCAGAACCCCGCCTTCGAGCTCCATCCGGAGATGAAAGCAAAGATCGAACCCGGGGCGAAAACACCCCACGCGCCCATCACGAAAATGAAGAGCGCCACGGCAAGCGCGAGCACTACAAACACGAAATCCAACCCACCGAAAGAACCGACATCAGCCCTCGAGCGGCGGGAACATATGATCGGTCGTCCCTAGGCGCAACGACTTGGAACCGCGAACGTCAGAACGCCGCGCCGCCGCCGATACGCAGGCCCCAGACCTGCCTGTCATCGAACGAGAAGCCATTCGGGTTGTCGATGTTGATGTTCACCCGGATAGCTCCGAACGCGTTGTCCCTGCCGAAACGAAGGTATGGTTCAACGGCCAGCTGAGTATTCGCGATGTTGAATTTCGGGATGATCACCAAGCTGAAGCGTGAGCCAACCCGGAGCCAATCGGTGGCCTGATAGCCCATCATCGCGGCCATTTGCATGATGAAGTCGGTCTTGGACGTGCGGTTGCTCTTGTTGTCGATCTTGATGAGCGCGCCGGTGTCGAGGTACGCGCCCCACAAGAAGCCGCTTGGTTTTCGTCTCTCGAACGCGATCGGGACGATGACGCTCACCGTGTGCGCGTCCCAGAGCCAGTAGCTCGTGTTGCCTCGGACCGCGGCGGCCAGCGTATAGGCCGATTGAACCAGATTTTGCTCGTTGAGGTCGTCCGTCTGGGTCGCGACCGGAATGGTGACGCCTACGCCAGCACGGTAGGAAAACTGGTTCTTCGTACCCTGATAGTGGAAGGCCACATAGGGATTGCCGGAGCGAAAGGCATTTTGTGGGTCGCCGTCCTCGACGTCGAGGTTCACGTAGGACATGCCCCACACGGCCTGGAACAGGAAGTTATACGTGAGCTGGACGCGCATCTCGAGGAGCGGGCTGACGATGATCGAACGCTGGTCGCCCTCGAGCTTGCCGCCAAATAACGCAACCTCACCGAGGATGTGAAAGCGCTTGCTATGCGCCTTCTTACCCTCGTCCAAGCTGTAGGGTTCCTCCGGAAACGCGCGCGCATTGCCCGGCGCCAAGAGAAGCACCGCCCCCAACATCAAACCAACCAGTCCGCATCCGCGAAACAAAGACATCATTCAACCCCCAAAGATGAAGAGACCCCCCTCTTCTTCCGCTCTCCAGTATAGGCAGCGAGCGCGGCGAGGGCCCGTGTTCCGTCGTGAACGGAACGGCCGTTCGGGGCGTGCTCGCACGTTCAGGGTTGTACGGCGACGTACGTCGGGCCGGGCCCCTGCAACCAAGTCACCGAACGCGCGGCGCCGGTCTCTAGGTCGATGACGGACAGTTCTTTGTCGACGATGTGCGCGACGAACGCGAATCTCTCTTCAGGGTCGACCGCCGCCGTCAGCGGAAACTCGGCGCCCGGGAGCGGAGCCGGCGCAGACGGGACGAGAACATCGCCGTCTCTGTCGATCGTGACCAGATTGGAACCTGTCCCGGTCGGAGCCAAGATCTGATCGCGGCTCGGCATGTAGGTCACTCCGTAGGGGAAGCCGCCCTCCATGGAGAAACTGTCGATTACGGTGGGCGCCGCGGGGTTGGTGCTGTCGACTAGCGTCACG
Organism: Polyangiales bacterium; assembly: GCA_048550275.1. Classification (GTDB taxonomy): domain Bacteria; phylum Myxococcota_A; class Polyangia; order Polyangiales; family Houyiibacteriaceae; genus SG8-38. Next base: position 13,374 of record JBLYYU010000269.1, on the reverse strand, counting down.
TCGAGACTGAAACTGTTCGCGGCCACGATCCGCGTCTCGTCGTCGAGGAAGGTCACATCCGACGGGTCGTTCCCTGTCGGGACCAGTGGGCTGATGGTGCCTCCGATATCGTCGACCTGGAAGACGTGGATACCACCCTGGCCGCCAGCGATGTTGACGACGCCGAGCGAACCGTCGGGGCTCAGCGCCACTTGCTCCGGCCTGCCGTCGAGCTCGATCTCCTCGATGACCTGCTTCGTACCGATGTCGACGACGGACAGCGTGTTTCCGGACACGCCAGCGGTTCCGTAGTTGGCGGTGTACGCCTTGGCGCCGTCTGCGCTTATCGCGATCCCGAGTGGAACGTCGGCCAGAACCACTTCCGTCGCATTCCCAGACTCCAAATCGACGACTAGCAGTGTTCCGCCCGGGGGAACCTCGGGCGACCCAATCAGCATGTTCGTAATGCCACTACCGAAAAATGCGGGGCCCACAGCGACGACCGCGGTCTTCCCGTCGGGCGTGATCTCGACCTCGATGGGACCAGGCTCCCAGTCGCCGAGGTCGATCGTTCGCACCACGCAGGCCTCACCGTCACTCACACCGTCAACTAGCTTGTCGTAGTCGAGGAGTGTGAGCGACTGATTCAGCCAGTCGGCCGTGACCACGAGCCTCCCCGCGCCAACCGTGCCCCCGGTCCCGCCCGCGCCAGCCGTGCCTCCGGAGCCCGAGCTCGAAGAGCCGCATCCGGACACCGCCAGACAGCCTAGGATGCCAACCAACCAGTAGAAACCGCGTCGCATTGCGCGAGTGTATTCTAATCGAGCAGTCGGAAGGTGACTTTGTCGAGAACGCCACCGCGATACGGATAGTGATCTCGATAGAGAGTGGAAACCGGCGTGCCATTGTCGACGCCGACATCGAACGGCTCCGAAAGCGAGAAGGTCGCGTTGTGCGTCTGGGGCATGTCGACCTCATCAACCTTCTTGTCGTTGATGAAAAGCTCCCCGCTCCCAGCGAAGTTGCCCGCATGGGTGAACTTGAAGGACACCTTCACCGGCCCCTTCTTCAATGGCGGCGACATCATGACGTAGTGCACGCCGTCCAGGAAGTTGTAGTCGTAGTACACCCGCCGGTTCTTGATGAACATCGTGTACCCGCCGGTGAAGCCTCCGCAGGCGACGATGACGCCGCGCTCTTTCCCGGTGATCTCGAGCTCGGTCTCGATGACGTGCGAACGACCCTTGATGGGGGGTGAGGCCTTCTCGGCAATTCGAGTGGCGCCTGGTGCGTAGAACGTGAACTCGGTCATCCCTTTGAAGAGTCTGTCCTGCTGCTTCGAGATGCGCGCGATCATGTCGTCGTAGAGCGGGTAGACGTTGTACTTCTTGGCCTGCTCATCGAAGAGCCGCTGCAGCTCGGAAAGCTTCTCCGGGTGCTCCGCCGCCAGGTCCTTCGAGCCGCTGAAATCCTCGGCGACGTGGTAGAGTTCCCACTTGTCGTCGTCGAAGGACGAGGTCGAATTGAGCTCCCAGGGCATTCGGTTCCCGTGGAGCGTCACGGCCTTCCAGCCGTCGGCCCAGACCGAACGGTTGCCGAACATCTCGTAGTATTGGACCTTCTTTGCGTTGGGCGCATCGGCGTCGTTGAACGAGTACTGCATGCTCACGCCGTCCATCGGTCGCTGCTCCACCCCGTCGATTTCATCCGGGAGGTCGATGCCGATCACGTCCATCAAGGTTGGCGCGATGTCGGAGATATGGTGGTACTGGTCGCGAACCTCGCCCTTGGCTTCGATGCCATCTGGCCAGTGAACGACGAGTGCATCTTGAATGCCTCCGCGGTGCACGGACTGCTTGAAGTAGCGGAACGGCGTATTGCCGGCCATCGCCCAACCTGCGTGATAGTGCGGGTAGCTTTCCCGGTCGCCCCAGGTTTGGTAGCGCTTCCAGTTCGCGTCGAACTCGGTCTGCCTTCCGTTGAGGACATAGGTCTCGTTGAACGTGCCGGCGAGACCGCCTTCGCCGCTCGCCCCGTTGTCCGAGGTGACCATGATGATCGTGTTGTCGAACTGACCGACGCGCTTGAGGGTCTCTAGGATTCGCCCGATCTCCATGTCCAAGTGCTCGAGCTGAGCGGCGAACACTTCCATCTGCCTGGCGTAGAGTTTCTTCTCTTTCGTGTTGAGCGAATCCCAGGCGGGGATGGTGTCCGGGCGGGCCGTGAGCTCCGTATCTTGCGGGACGACACCAAGCATCTTCTGACGTTCCAAGATCAAACGGCGAACTTCGTCCCAGCCCATGTCGAACTTGCCACGCCACTTTCGAATGTACTCTTTGGGGGCCTGGTGGGGAGAGTGCATCCCGCCCGGCGCGAGGAACACCATGAAGGGGCGATCCTTAGGCGCGGTCGACATGTGGCCCGTGATGTACTCGATGGCCTTGTCCGCCAGGTCGGTCGAGTTGTGGTAGTCCTTACCCTTGGCTCTCCAAGGCTCGATCGGCGCGTGGTCCTCGAACATGACGGTTCGATATTGGTCGGCGTCGGCTGCCATGAAACCGTAGTAGTGCTGGAAGCCCTCTCCGCTCGGCCAGCGATTGAAGGGGCCGGCCTGCGAGACCTCGTAGAGTGGGGTGTGGTCCCACTTTCCGAGCGCGTAGTTCACGTAGCCGTTCATCTGCATGACCTTGGCCACTGATTTCGCATCGTCGGGAATGATCGCGTTGTACCCTGGGAACCCCATGGCGGTGAGCGAGTGGGAGCCGAGGCCAATCGAGTGCGGGTTGCGGCCGGCCATGATCGATGCGCGCGAGGGCGAACAGAGTGCAGTCGTGTGGAAGTTGTTGTAGCGAAGTCCGCCCTCGGCGAGGCTGTCGATGTTCGGAGTCTCGGTCAGACCACCGAAACTACTCAACTGCGCGAACCCGGTGTCGTCGAGGAGGATCAAGACCACATTCGGAGCCTTGTCGGGCGCTGCCTTGTACGTCGGCGGCCACCACTCTTCCGAGTCCTCGTATCGCTCAGCGATCTTGCCCTGGAAGTTGAGAGGCGACGTCGGGTCGGATGAGGTCTCAGCAAGCTCCGTCGCGGTGTCCGAAGCGGATCGCTCCGGGTAGGCGGGAGGCGGCGCGCTCTTGTCGCAAGCGGAAAGGATTGTGAGCGACGCAAGCATCGCAGCGAGAGTCAGGAAGACGCGATGGGTCATGACGCCGACATTTCGCCAAACGCGGTTGGGCGTCAAGCAGTCAGTCGCCCGGATTTTCCGGTCCAGTTCTGGAGCGCGACGTCCAAGTCGTCGTAGCGGTACATTGTCCTGAGAGGCAGCTTCATTCGGGCCAGTTCGTGGCCTTCCGGGAGCCCGAGCCAGACGTCATGCGACTTGCTCAGGCCTCCGAATCCGGCGACCAGATTCAAGGCCTCCGCGGGGTCACAATCTCGCGCAATGCTCAGCAAAATCAATGAAGCGCCACTCTGGTCCGCGGCATCGGCGATCTCGGAAAACGGCATGTGCGCCCCGAGGTAGATCGGCTCGAAGCCATGGCTCGCAGCCATGAACGCCCCGATGATCGCTCCGAACTCGTGCAGATGGTCCGGTGGGGTTGCGACGATGACCCTGGGCCCGCCTTCTACCGGCTCGGCGTGACGTAAGAGCGTTCCCAGCAAGCTTCGCAGCTGCCCCGATATGATGTGCTCGTGCGGAATGCGGAGCTTCTTTTCGCGCCATGCCTCACCGACTCGCCTCATGAGGGGGACGATTACGTCGAGGGTGAGAACCATCGGAGGAAGGATGGCCGCACTTCGGCTCAATATCGATTCAGCACGTCGCACGTCGTATTGGAGAATCGCCTGCAAGTAGTCGTCTACGATCGCTGCGTAGAGCGACACCTTGCTGCTGACGTCAGGGCTCGTTTCCCCGATTAGACGCCGCAGCTCTTGATCCGGCAGTTCCACGACCTGGCCGATGGAATGACCGAGCTCGGTTGCGCGTCGAAGCAACACGAGGCGTCGTACGTGGCCGCCGGTGTATCTGCGCTTGTTTCCATCAGTTCGTTCAGGGTCGACTGCGCCGTATCGACGTTCCCAGACGCGGATGGTGTCCGCAGACAAGCCGGTTAGTCGAGAAACGACGCGCATGGGGTACCGGCCGCTAATGTCTTTCACGTTGTTGTTCATGATGTCCAGAGGCGCACGAGCGACTAATCACCCTGCGACGGGTTAAGTGAAACCGCCCGCCCGGAGGCAGGCGGTTTCGGGTGGTGGTCTAAGAAGAGGGGATGAGAACTGAGTCGATGACGTGAATGACGCCGTTGGAGGCCATGACGTCAGTCTCGGTCACATTCGCATCGTTGATACGAACACCCGAATCGCTGACGCTGATGGCTACGGATTGCCCCTCGACCGTGTCGGCCGAGGACAGAGTCACCACGTCCGCAGCCAGAACTTCTCCGGCAACGACATGGTACGTAAGAATGGCAGTGAGCTTCGCCTTGTTTTCGGGCAGCAGGAGGCTGTCCAAGGTACCCGCGGGCAGCTTCGCGAACGCCTCGTCGGTCGGCGCGAAAACGGTGAACGGCCCTGCTCCCTGCAGCGTCTCTACCAGTCCAGCGGCTTGAACGGCCGCCACGAGCGTGGAGAATTGACCCGCGCCTGCAGCCACGGCGACGATGTCGGGGTTTGTTGCCGCAGACTTCGCGGTGCTCGTCGCGCTCGGAGCGTCCTTTGCGCATCCGGCGAAGGCCAGGGCGGCCAAAGTTGAAAACAGAATCAAAGTAAATCGCATTAAATCTTCCTCCAGTGTTCGCTCATGAAGGCAGGGCCTTCACATAGTTGCTTGCCCGGCGAGAGCTGGTGACGCCGTGCGAGAGATGCGCCGCGAAGCGCGACATCAGCCAGCCATGAAAGACTGCCTGAGTGGATACGTAGACGAGCCAAGGCAGACGCGGCTCGTAGTCGTGAACGACCGTGAGCAGCGTTGAGCCACCAAGCACCTGTCTGAGCTCGAATCTGGGCTTGCCCCCGGAGCGTGAAAGCAGCCCACCGGTTACGTAGAAGAGCTGTCGGTCGGCGCTGCTTCGCTCGGGTGCCTTGGTGAGCTCCAGCAGTGGTTTGCGGAATGGGGCGAGCCGGAAACTGAAACGTTGATTCGAGGATATATCGACTCGAAGGAGACCGCTCAAGAAGAGGGGAAGCCAGAGAATGTACTCCACCGCGGCTTGGCGTGCGTCCCAACGTGACGGGAGGTTCATCCGCTGCACAGAGCGAACGGTTCGCCCCTGCGAGCGTGCGCCGCGAAAAGCATGAGGTACGGTTCCATCGGACTCGCGAACCGCCTGGCGGATAGCATCCGCGGTTGATGTTCGACGGATACCGAGTCGAGCCGCGAGCCCATCGTCGCGGCTCACCATTTCATGTTTGAGACTCTGCACGAGTGGGGCCACCAACGCCTTCGGCGCGCCGGTGATCAAGCTGACCCACAGACGGGACAAGCCGGGCGACATGACTCGCGAAGTAAGGAAGACGCGACGCTTCCCCACCGCAGACGCCGTCAGCTCCATCAGCTGTTTGTAGGTCACGACGTCGGGCGCACCGATGTCGTGAGTGCAGTCGAAGTGCTCTTCGCGACCCAGGACTCCACGGATGAACTGGACCACGTCTCGAATGGCGATCGCCTGGGTCTTCGTGTTCGTCCAGCGCGGACAGACCATCACCGGTAGCCTCTCGACCAGGCGAGCCATGATCTGAAACGACGAGCCCTGGCCGCCGAGGATCAGGCCCGCACGAAGCGTGGTCACGGGAACCACATGACCTGAAAGCGCTTGCTCGACCTCGGAGCGGCTCCGCAAATGTCTGGACAGGTCGGCGCCTTCCGGCGCTAGACCCGACAAGAACACGATCTGTTTGACTCCGGCCGAAGCAGCGGCGCGAGCGAAGTTGTCGGCGCAGACGACGTCGAGGTCGGCGAAGTTACCCTGAGTAAGGCGGGCCGAAGGCATCATGTTGTGAACGAGATAGACGGCGTACTCGGCGCCCTGCAGCGCCTCCTCGGCCTCTTTCAGTGAGAACAGGTCACAGGAGCGGTACTCGGCGAAGCCGGCGCCGGGCATCCGGACCGAGCGCGACAGCCCCACCACCTCAAACGACTCTGCAAGCGCGGGAGCTAGGGCGCGCCCCACGAAACCAGACGCTCCGGCGATTACTACCCTGGCTCGAGGCGCTTGAAGCATGAATGTCTACATACTGTCTAGGTTTGTGGCGTCAATACCTAGACAGTTTTTCTACAGGACATTGTGCTTGCCTCAAACCTCAAAATGAAACATGTTCTAGTGAAACATGTTCTAGTTGCCCGGCGCGTGGCCCGGGTCGCCGTCGATCGACGATTGGAGCTTCCGATGACCAACGATACGCAGACGAACCCATGGGCGGGTTTTGCAAGAGGCTGGTTCTTGCTCATGTTCTCCGAGGAGCTCGAGCCAGGGCAGGTTGTGCCGCTCAAGCGATTCGACCAGGAGCTCGTCTTATTCCGAACCGAATCGGGCGAAGCCAAGGTCCTCGACGCGTACTGCCCGCACATGGGCGCGCATCTCGGGCACGGCGGCAAGATCGAGGGCGAGGGCATCGTATGCCCCTTCCACGCCTGGAAGTTCGACGGCGCAGGCAAGTGCATCGAGATCCCGTACGCCAAGCGCATTCCACCGAAGGCGGGCCTCGCATGCTGGCCCGTCCTCGAACGCAACGGGATGATTTTCGTCTGGCACGACCGGGAGAAGAGCCAACCCGATTGGGAGATCCCCGCGCTCGCAGAATGGGATGATGCGGAGTTCCTTCCCTGGCGCTACGCGAAACTACAGATCAAGACACCGCCGCTCGCGATCGCGGAGAACCTCGCGGACGCCGGACACTTCATCCCGGTGCACAACACACACCCTGTCCCCGGCTCGTTCAGCAACACCTACACGGACCACATCGGTCAGCAGAAGATCAAGGCCGTCGCTTACCCCGTCCACGGCGGCAAGGACGAGTTCGAATCGACCGCGACGTACTACGGGCCCGCATATCAGGTCACCAAGATGCACGGCAAGGGCCTCGGCGTGATCATCAATGCCCACACGCCAATCGACGACGAAAACGTGATGTTGCGCTTTGGCGTGTCGATGAAGGCGAGCAAGGGGATGACCGACGATCTCATCGATCACTTCATCAACAACATGCGTGACGGCTACCTCCAGGATGTGCAGATCTGGGAAAACAAGATCTACCTCGACCGGCCGATCCTCTGTGACGGCGACGGTCCCATCGGCGAGTTCCGTCGTTGGTACTCGCAGTTCTACACGCCACGCGACGAGGCAGCTGACGCGGCCGAATAGCCAGGAGTATCCGCATGAGCAACACCAGCAAGCCGGATTTCGTGAAGCTCGCGCGCGACGCGAAGCCGGCCCTACGGGAGCGCAACCCCAAGGCCGACGCCGAGCGCGTCATCCCGGACGAGACGATCCAGGAGTTCAAGGACGCCGGTTTCTTTCGGATGATGCAGCCGAAGCGCTGGGGCGGCTACGAATGCAACCCCATCGAGTTCTTCGACGCAGCGATCGAAGTTGCCTCGGCCTGTCCGTCGACAGCCTGGGTGCTCGGGGTCGTGGCGGTTCACAATTGGCAACTCGCGCTCTTTCCCGAACAAGCCCAGAAGGACGTCTGGGAGAGCGAGAACGGGCTCGATACCCTCACCGCCTCTTCATACATGCCGGTCGGCAAGGTCACCCGCGCCGACGGCGGCTATCGACTGAGCGGCAAGTGGGGGTTCTCGAGTGGCTCCGACCATTGCCAATGGAACTTCCTCGGCGCGTTCGCGCCTAAGGAAGAGGGCAAGCCGCCGGACATGTTCACGCTGCTCATCCCGCGCTCCGACTACGAGCTGGTCGACGACTGGTTCGTGTCGGGGCTAAGGGGCACGGGCAGCAAGTCAGTCGTCGTCGACGACGTGTTCGTCCCCGAACACCGAGTGCATCGGATGTCGGATGCCTACCGCCTCCAAAACCCGGGCAACGAGGTCAACCCCAGCCCCCTCTACAGAGTCCCATTCGGGCAGCTCTTCACCCGGACGGTTGCGACACCGGCGATCGGCATGCTTCAGGGCGCGCTCGATGCGTACGTGAATCTCAACAAGAACCGCACGGGCCGCGCGGACGGAAAGAAGGCCTCCGACGACCCCTTCAATCTCGAAACCTGCGCGCGCGCGACGCTCGCGATCCGTGAGGTCCGAGCGCTCCTCAGGAACGACTGGAACGAGATGATGGCGAAAGCGGAAGCCGGCGAGCGCATCGAGATCGAGGATCGCGTTGCGTACCGCGCAAATGCGGGGGCGGCGACCGACCGCATGGTGAAAGCGCTGGACGACCTGTTCATGGCTAGCGGCGGCTCGGCGATATTCCTCGACCAGGACATCCAGCGATTCTTCCAGGACATTCACGGAGCACGCGCGCACCACGCGAACAACCCCCTCAAGACGCAGCGCAACCACGGCGGGCTCTTGATGGGCGAGCAGACGACGGACTTCTTCTTGTAAGGCGACGATGGGATCGGCGGTTCACAGCTTGGGTTACTTCCTCTTCGAGGTGTCCAACCTCGACGCCTGGGATCATTTCCTGACAGAGGTGATCGGAGCCGAGCGGGGCGAGGCCCTCGGTGAAGGCCTGCGCCCCTATCGGACCGACGACCGGGCGGCACGGGTTCTGCTCCGCCAAGGTCGGGCCGATGACCTAGTCGCCCTAGGCTTCGAAGTGCCAAGCGCTCCGCTCCTCCACGAGGTCAGCGTTCACATCCGCGAAGCCGGCTTCGAGGTCGCTCCCGCGCCGGCGGACGAATGCAAGGCACGGGGTGTCGAAGCCTTGATTCGAACCTACGAGCCCGGTGGCGTCGCCATCGAGATCTTCCACGGGCCTGCGATGGCCGGGACCCCGTTTCGAAGACAGAAAGTGGTCACCGGCTTCGTCAGCGGGGAACAGGGCGTCGGTCACCTCGCTCTGCGCGCCGACAACATCGCGCAGACACGCTCCTTCTTCGAGCAGGTCCTCGGTTTTACGCTCAGCGACTACATCCGCTGCACCCTGCCCGGCGACTTCAAAGTCGACATCACGTTCCTGCATGTCAACGAGCGGCATCACAGCGTCGCGCTCGGCTCGGGTCTCGAGAAACACCTGCATCACTTCATGCTTCAGATGGGCTCACTCGACGACGTCGGGGCCGCGCTCGACCGGGCTTTCAGCAACGGGGTCCGGGTCGTACAGGGCCTCGGGCGCCACCCGAACGACCAAATGGTGACCTTTTACTGCGCCACACCTTCAGGCTTCGAATGCGAAGTTGGTTGGGGCGGACGAACCGTAGACGACTCCACGTGGGAGCCAACCACGTACAACCGAATCAGCGACTGGGGCCATCAATCTCCGTACAGGCGGCCACCAAAGCGACCAACAGAACTGGGAGAACAGTCATGAGCAAGAAACCGCGATTTCCGATTCCACGCTACCCGCGAGGATGGTTCCAGGTTGCGTACGCGGACGAGATTCAGCCAGGCGAAGTGCAGCCGCTCAAGTACTTCGGTGTCGAGCTGGTCATGTTCCGCACGGAAGATGGGGAAGTCAGCGTGCTCGACGCATTCTGCCCGCACATGGGCGCGCATCTCGGCCACGGTGGAAAAGTCGACGGGGACGGAATCGTTTGCCCGTTCCACGCCTGGAAGTTCAATGGCGAAGGCAAGTGCACGCAGGTGCCCTACGCCAAGCATCTTCCTCGCAAAGCCAGCATCACTGCCTGGCCGGTGATTGAACGAAATGGTCTCATCATGGTTTGGCACGACATCGAAGGGAAAGAGCCCGACTGGGACATTCCGGAGATTCCCGAGTGGAACAACGATGCCTGGACACCGTACTGGAAGCAGCGCTGGAAGATGCGCACGCACAACCAGGACATGTGCGAGAACGTCGTCGACAAGGCACACTTCCGCTACGTCCATGGGATGAACATCGTTCCGCAGCCGCACACGGTGGAGCTCGCGTACCCCGAAATCCACATGGTCACCGACACGGCGATGGAGACGCCGCGGGGCGACGTGACAGGCGAGCTCGAGGTCAATGTCCACGGCTTTGGTTTTTCGCTGAGCCGCTTCCGGGGCATCGTCGAGACGACGAACATGGCGTCAGTCACACCGATCGACGACGAGTACTGTGACGTGCGCTTCTCTTTTACCGTCAAGAAGCTCGGCGGCGCCGACATCACGGCGGGCGTAGGCAAGGCCTTCACCAATGAAGTTGCTCGGCAGCTCGAGGAAGATGCGCCGATCTGGGAAAACAAGGCGTTTTTCCACCAGCCGATGCTCTGCGACGGCGATGGGCCGGTCGCCGAGTTCCGCAAGTGGTGCAAAGACTTCTACCCGGAGTGGTACCACAAGCAGGCTCAAGACGAGTATGATGGCGTCAAGGAGGTGAGCAAGCCGCTCACACTGGCTGAGCGACGCAAGCGGCTTGCCGCAGCATAGATGAACAGCGGTTCCGAGAAACAGACACTGGCGACGCCAGACGAGATCAGAGCCCGCGTCAGGAGCGAGCATGCGCAGATCTCTGCGCTGCTCGCGCGCGTCGAGGCATTGAGCGAACGAGTCGGCGACGGCGACACCAAATCGGTGATCACGCTACGCGACGAGCTCCAGAGTCTCGGCGCAGTCCTGCTCGAGCACTTGCACTACGAGGAGTATCAACTCCCCTCTTTGGCCAAGGCGGGAACGGCCGATCAAGTCGCTGAAGACATGCGCCGCGAGCACCAGGCACAACGCGAGATCTTCGACCGGATCATTCGGGAGCTCGACGAGACCGCAGTCGGGAAGAAACTGGTCACCGGCGTTAGGGAGCTGGCGCGCGCCATTCGGGATGACATGGACTACGAGGAGCGGGAGTTGCTGAGCAGCACCTGAGATGGGAGCAGCGGAATGAAGATCATGTACAATCCATCGACCTGCAACCACTATGGCGTCTGCGTCGAGGAGTCACCCGAAGTCTTTTCCTTCGCGGAGGACGGAAGCCTCCTGATTCAGACCTACGATGTGCCCCCGAACCTCGAAGACAAGGTTCGTGACGCCTGCATGATGTGCCCAACGCAATCGATCCAGGTCGAAGAAGAGTAGTTCAGATTCGCGTCAGTAGCTTCGTCGTCAGCATGCGGGACGAGGCGATGATCGGCGTCATGGTGTGGCTCGACGCGCTGGTCGGGAACCCGGACGAGTCGAATACGTACACGTCTCGCGTTCCGTAGACCTGTCCGTCCAGGTTCGCGCCGCCGTCACGCTCGGAGGCGGCGAACCGGACCGTACCTTGCTGGTGCGCGCTGATCATCGGAGCCGTCGCCGGAGCGAAGGTCAACTGCTGCGCTTTGGCGGCTTCTCGCGACGATCGAATGAGCAGCGGCGGCGCTGTCGGCACGAGCACCTCGCGTGCCCCCGCTTCGAGGTACGCCTTCGCGGCCATTTCGACCGCGCGCCGGAGTCGCTGCTGGTGATCGGGGCGCTGCTCGTAACGGATGGTCAGGCGGCCGCTTCGGGAAACTTCGACTTGGCCGGACGGCGCATCGGGCGCCAAGAGAAGCGACGGAGCCATCCGGTCGTACTGGGCCATCCCCTGCATCCCCGGTGCGCCTGAGAACGGTAAAAGGCTCGAAACGATTCCGGGTGTGCCCATGATGCCTTCGATCCGAAAGCCCCAGAGACCGAACTCGGCGTTGTCGTCTTCCTCGAACTCGGTCACGGCGTAGGATTGCGGGATGCCCTCGAAGGCCGCGATCCGCTCGTCGAAGATGCCGATAATCGGCAGCTGCGGTTGCAGGATGAGGTTCTTGCCGACGTGTGCGTTCCCGAGGCCCGATCGAAGAAGAAGCTGGGCTGATGCGATCGCGTTTGCGGCGATGATGACGATTTTCGCTCGAACGTTGAGCTCGCCCTGCTCGTGATAGCCGGCCTCGTCGAGCGTTCGCACCGCGACCTCTTTGAGCTCCTGGCTGCCTTTTCGGATTTCGACCGCTCGTGCCCTCGTGAAGATGCGAGCACCCGCCTCCACGGCTTTTGGAATTGCGACCATGCGCGGGTTTCGCTTGGCGTGAATAGGGCAGCCGATGAGGCAAGTACCGAGGCCGGCGCAACCGACACGATTGTGCATCATGACTTCGCCCCTCAGCCCAAGCGCTTCGGCTCCTTCGCGAAGCTTGTTGTTAGCGAGGTTCACTTGGCTGTCGGTAATGCGGCTCGCCGAAAGATCCACCAGCGCTTCGCTGTCGAAACGCTCGAAGCGCTCCGGCGCGTAGTCTTCGAGGCCGTACTTGCCCGCCCAGTGCCGAAGGACCCCTTCGGGGATCGGCACGACGTCGCAAGTGTTCACGACGCCGCCGCCGCCGAGCACCCTACCCTGCAAGACACTCACGGACAGGTCGTGAGACGCCCTCCCTCCGCGATCCATGTAGAGCTGGTCGTACATCGGGCCGTCACGCTGGGTTCGCGCGGGGCCGGCCAGGTCGCGCCCCTCTTCGAGGACGACGACATCGTGCCCTGCCTCCGCCAGCAGACGCGCCGCGGTCGCCCCGCCGGAGCCGGAACCGATCACACAGATCTCGGCGGCAATCGAATCTGGCGGGCTTTCCGTCGACAGGTCGGTGATCCCGCCGCTCATGGTGCGCCGCCCTCTTTCAGTTTCAGAGACGGACCCGGGTAGCCGATGTGCGGCCAGACGACTTCATGGTCGAAGTAGACCAGATTGAAGAATTTTCGCATCGCGATGCTCACCTGACGGCGAAGAAGACTGTCGCTGACCGCCCAGTCGTTCCAGTGCGCGGTTCGTTCGGCCAGGGCGAGGCGTGAAAACGTCGTGAGCTTCTTGTCGAAAGCCAATGGACCAAACTCGACGAGGACTAGCGCCTTTTGCAGGTCTTCGATGTTCCGCTTGGGCTCGTCCGCGAGAAAACCGTCGAACGCACGCGGGAGATCCATCGTCGCGGCATCGACTGGAATCGCATCGGTCTTGGGAAGCATGACCTCGACGAGGCTCTGGAGAGTTCGGTACTCGTGCGCATCGAGCACGCGAAGGCCGTCGACCTCTGGCGCTCGACCCCGCAAAGCCAGGAGGCCGCCACCCCCGACACCGAGAACCGCACCACCGGCGACCAAGCTCATTTTCAGAAAACGCCGACGGGAAAGGAAGCTGAAAAGCCCATCTGCACCGCCGCTGTCGGGATCTGCCTTCGACACGACTAGCCTTTGCGCTTGCGTCGCGCTTCTTCGTCTTCCGGCACGTCCTCGTAGTCGACCCGGATTCGCCCCTCCCCGAGCGTGGCGATTGTTTCGAGCGCCTGAAGTCGCGCCTCGGT
>JBLYYU010000268.1:0-11387 GCA_048550275.1 Polyangiales bacterium | reverse complement strand
GTTCGAGACGCCCCATGCCTCTTTCGGCCTCCCGACCATGCTGGTCTCGAGTTTTCCGTCCTTGTTTTCGTCGTGCATCACCGAGATGGCGTATTTGCCCGGATTCACGTCTTTGAAGACACAAGTTGCCTTCTTGGCCTTCGATTGCACGAACATCACGCGGTCCGCCTTGCCAGGCTTAGAAGGAAAGCCGTCCGCCTTGGAATACAAGGAGCACCCGATCTGGCCGTTGTCGTTCGGGATACTCGATATCGTAACGGTAAGTGCAACCGGAGCCGGTGCTGACTCGCCTTGGGCCTCCACTGGCGTCGATAGCCCCAGGAGCAGGAACCCAAGCACGGGCCAGTGAGCGCTCTTGCGATTCAACATTGTGGACTCCCGTCGGGATTGGTCGACGACGAGGTTTCTGAACCGGTACCATTTCGAGCGCCCGACTCTTCGATCGCACGACGGACGAGTTGGAGTACGCGTGGGTCAAAGCCCAAGGAAAGGTGGCTCGCGTCGACCTCGATGTGTTCGCACTGGGGGTTGTAGTGATCGATGCAGGCTTCCCAGCGCACGACCGCGTCGCGGCGGCTGTAGATCGCGGTGAGCGGAACGGAGATCGGGATTCGGTTGCGCTCTTCCACCGCTTGCTCGATCGCATCCAGGTCTTCTCGCATGACCTGCTCGTAGAACTTCGCGGCCTTGGTGTACTTCGGACCTCCGACCACCGGAGAGCCGAGAGTCACGACGCTCTTGACGATTTCCGGCCGCTCTCGCGCGACCTCCCGGGCGAGCACGCCTCCGAGGCTCCAGCCCACGAGCGCCACCGGTTCGTCGTAGCGCGCGAAAAGCGCCTCAGTGCGCGAGACGACTTTCGGAATGAGCGTTGGTACGCGCCCACCGTTGACACCCAAACGCCAGCGGTGCACCCGATAGCCTGCGTTCTGGAGGGAGCGCCGGATCACGAACGTGGACAGATCGCCTGCGCTGAATCCAGGAAACACCGCGACCGGGGTAGCCATCCGCGATCTCTAAGGGCCGGCCCCTCCGTTGACAAGCGGAACGCAAAACCGGGACCGAGAGGAAGCCTGGCCGACTCGTGGGCCGCGCCCTAGGTTCGCCACGTGAAGACCGCCTCCTTTCCCGATCGCTACCAAAACCGTAAACAGGCGCGCCTTCAGTTCGGAGGCGACGCCGACCGTTACGCGGCCTACTACCTCGAGGGAGACCCGATCGCGGATGACCTCGTCGCCTGGATGGAACGAAGCGGAGACGCAGCCAAGGCTCAGTTCGATGAGGCGCTTCGCGTCGGCTTCGCGGGCGTGCCGGACCCCGCGCCTGAGCTTCGACGCTTCTTCGAAAGAGCCGACGTCTACCCGCCTTGGCTCGACTTCGAGCAGATTCGTACCGGCGCCCTTGCCTACCAGCGCTTCGGGATCCTCGGGATGATCGTCCTGAGCGCCTGGTCGCTCATCAACGGATACCATTCGAGCGCCGCGGTGAAACCACTCGCCTTCACGGGGCAGTTGCGCGAGAACAGCCAGCGGCGATTGGCCGAGACCGCGCGATTCGTGAGCGAGGCAACCCAAGTCGACGGCCTTCGATCGGGAAGTCCCGGGCGAGATATTTCGCTTCGGGTCAGCCTCATCCACGCGCACGTGCGCCGCGCCTGCCTTCGCTCGGGCCAGTGGCAAACCAGCGCATGGGGCCTGCCGATCAACCAAGCAGACATGTTCGGCACGCTGCTCGAATTCTCGCTCTTGATGATGGACGGCGCGCAGCGCTTGGGGTTCTTCCTCAGCGCTGAGGAGCGCGATGCCATTCTCGCCATGTGGCGATACTGCGGCCATCTGAGTGGCGTCGACCCGTGGCTGCTCGAACAACTCGGGAGCGAAGCGAAGACCCGTAGGCTGGCCGACCTTCTTCGGCTGGTTCAACCCGGTCCGGACGACGACTCGCTGATGCTCACCGAGCAGTTGCTCAAAGTCCCGGGTCAGAACGCCCAAGGCAAAGCTCCCCCGGTGCTCGCGCTGGCGGTCAGCCGAATTCACAACGGGCTCGCGCGCTCGTTCAACGGCCCCGAAATCGCGGACGACCTCGGCATCCCGGACGACTTCTGGCAGTACTCGGTGTACCCGATCCGCGCGGCGGTCACGCCCCTCGAATGGCTCCGCCGGCGAGTACCGGGCGCGAGCCGCTTGGCGTCTCACCTCGGAAACAGCGCGGTGCGCGGCGACCTGACTCGAATCCTACGAGGTGAAGAACCGTCCTTCGCGCTCACCTGAACGTCACCGAACGGCTTGTCCTGGACAAGGTCGAACTGCCGCCCGCCGCTTCCGGTTCGGGTGCGGTTTGCTATAACCGCCCCATGATCAGATCATCGCTCGCGACTTCACTACTCATCCTTACCTTACTCGTCGGCTGCGGAACCAGCGATAGCAGTAGCCCGACCGGCGGCGTCGACTTCTCTACGTTCGAGTGGACCGAGATCAACGGGGACGCTCCCTGGGCCGCACGGGCGGGCCTCCACAGCGTGGAGCTCGGTGGCAAGTTCTACTTGATGGGTGGTCGGACGCCCTTGGATTCACCGATCCCCGGGGCGAGCACGCTTTGGTCCGACGTCTGGGTCAGCGAAGACGAAGGTGAAACCTGGACGCAAGTCCTCGAGAGCGAAGCCGACGGGCATTGGGCGCCACGTGCCTACTTCCAAGCCGTCACGAAGGGTGACTCCATGTATGTCATCGGCGGCCAGGACTTCGGGATCATGTCGAACTTCTACAACGACGTCTGGACGAGCCAGAATGGCGTCGACTGGACCGAGCTCACCGCGAGTGCAGGCTGGACTCCGCGTGCCGGCCTGCGCGCTGTCGTCTTCAACGACGAGATCTACGTCTTTGGTGGCTCACAGTTCGACGACGACGCGATCATCGGCCCGGGCGGCCCTTCGCGAATCTACTTCAACGACGTCTGGAAGTCGGCCGATGGAATCAACTGGGAGCAAATGACCGACGATGCGCCCTGGGACCCGCGAGCCGGTGCGGTCGTGGTGGTCAAGGACGGGTACATGTTCCTTCTCGGCGGCGAAGACGGGTTCCTGTGTGAGCCGCAACCCGACTGCGAGCTCCCGTACTTCAACGACGTCTGGCGCTCGCAGGACGGTGCAAATTGGGAGCTGGTGACCGACTCGGCGGGCTGGTCGCCGCGCCCCGGGCACCAGTGTGCCGTGATCTACGACAACATCGTCTGCTTCGGCGGCTTTGGCCTTCCGCAAAACCCGATGGACGTTTGGGTGAGCCCCGACGGCGCCACCTGGGAACAGGTCAGCGACTCACCCTGGAACGCCGTCGACCCCGAAGAGGTCAAATACGACTTCGAGGGCTTTGCCGTGGGCGATGAGATCTTCACGTTCGGCGGCGATCGCGAAACCTTCGACTTCACCGACCCGGACAACTACCTCCGCGTCGACAATGACGTCTGGAAGTACGCGCTCCCCGCGCCGTAGTCGTTCACGCGACGGGGTACAGGACGAAGACCAGCAGGTTCCAGATCAGATGCGCAATGAACGGCGCAGCAAGGCCGCCGAACCGTACCCGTAGGCCCCCCCAAAGGAGGCCGCATAGCAACGCGACGATCATGAGCAGCGCCGATCCGAGCGCGACTTGGGGCAGGACATAGAGAAGCGCCGAAAGGAGCACCGCGCGCCACGGGCCCCACGCTTTCGAAAACAGATCGATGGCAAGGCCGCGCCAAACCAGCTCCTCGGCAGCGACGACCAGAAGAAGTACGGGAAACGCTCGGATCGGCCCGGGCGGCTCTCGAAGCAGAGCGTACAGAGTCTCGACTTCGCCTTGGATCGGACGGAACAGATCGACGCTCAGCGGGTAGAGCCACCAAGTCAACAGGGACATTCCGAGACCAACGACGAAACCGGCTGCGACGTTCACGGCTGAGGGCGATCGAAAGGCCGCGAGAAGACTCGAGCGCGCTCCGAGACCAAGCGCGATCAACGATATCGCCGCTGCCGCGCCGGTGCCGATCCAAATGTTGAGGCCCTCGCGCAGGCCCATCGCCGCACAGAATGCGGCCACAGAGGCAGTCAGCGCGACGGTCTGCGCTCTAGAGCTCGCCTCCACCTAGCCGGTGCCCTTCACCCGAGCTTGCATCCGGCGAACGAGCTTCTGCGTTGGAGGCTCTGGGGCAAGCTCGTCCTCGAGCGCTTGATAAACTGCAGTCTGGAACTCGGTCGGCTGCTCGTCTTGCAGCAGCTCCCAGATCGAGTCGCCGCTGGGATCGAGGTCGCTTTGCAAGCCCTGAACGAGCTCCCGCGCGAGTGCTAGGTCCGCGCGCGTGACGAGGGCAATCCAATAGCTCGAAAGCGTTGGCGTGATGACGGGAACGCCGATGAGCCGCGGGTCCTTCCCCATGCTCTTCGCAATCCGCGAAAGAAAGTTCGCGTGCGTCATGCGTTCGGAGCCGGGCACGTCGTACCAGGCACTCTCCTCGTTTGGTAGGTCGAGCGCCCGCACGGCCGCCACGACCACGTCCTCGATCCAGACCGGCCAGGACGAAAACTGCAGCCAGCGCGGAAGGAGCATGGCTGGCAGACGCGCTGCCAAATCGCGGACCATCATCCAGGAGCTGCCGCCGGCGCCGATGATGAGCCCGCATCGAAGCTCGATGGTCGAGACCGAACCGGAGCGAAGGATTTCACCGGTGTGCAAGCGGCTTTGCAAATGGCGCGAGACCTTCCCCGTGGGGGCAACGCCACCTAGATACACGATGCGACGCACACCTGCTCGTTCAGCGGCCTGGCGGAAGGCTTCCGCGCCGCGGGCCTCGCGCGCGGGGTAGTCCTCCGAGTCGTCGATCGAGTGAATGAGGTACACCGCGGCATCACAGCCTTCGATCGCAGGAGCGATCGTGCTCGGATCTTCGACATCGAGATGCACCCAACCCGGTTGAGCGGCTTTGCCGCGATTACGGGTCGCCCGCACGACTTCCCAGTCGGTTTCTACGAGCGCAGCATCCATGTGACGGCCGACGAAACCGGTGGCCCCCGTCAGCAAGAGCCTTCGGCGGACGGGTTCCGCAACCAGATCGACGACCATCGGGGATTCCTCTCCAGCGGGTCTCTGCAGCCCGTGAAGCACTTCGGCAAGCCCTCGGGCGCGACCTGATTCGTACCTGCCGGAGTCACGGCCCAGTGCAGTCGACCCGCGTGGTTGTCTCCCAGCGGGTCCTTTCGATCTCGGCCGACGCGGCCGCCTCGGTGTAGCGGATACGCGCCATCGCGGCCTGCTGTTCGCGGAGATTGACGAAAACTAGATTGCTCGATCCGACTTCGAATCGCCGGCGTTCACCTTCGGCCAGCTCGGCCGCCGTCTCGACGACCTCCTCGGTTAGAGCTGCCCGGGCCTGAGCGGCCTCGACGGCAGAGGCCGCGTCCCGAGTTCTGGCTCGGAGTTGGTCCATGGCAAAGTCTAGCTTGGCCTGCCTCTCCGCCAGCGCGGCCCGTGCCGCTCCGGCTCTTCCCCGCTCTTTGCGGAAAGCCAGGGGCATCGAGAGCTTGAGTCCGGCTTCGAAGACGTTTCCAGGAAGCGTCTCGTCGAAGGTGGTGTTCGTGAGCTCGCCCAGGTCTCGCGAGTACTCGAAGAACGCGTCGATCTCCGGAGCAACCTCATTGCGGGTGAGCTTCTGAGCAACCTCGGCTGCCTCGAGCTCAGCGCGCGCCTTCTCGAGCTCCGGGTGACACTGGAGGACCTGCTCGATCGCGCGATCGACGGCGAGACGGTCGACGGACGCGAGCGGAATGTGATCGGGCACCCGTTCGGAGGTCGCGTCAACGGGCGCCCCCTGAGCGTCACGCATGAACAGCGAGAGCTCGAATGTGGCCTTCTCGAACGCTCGGTCCGCGGAGACCAGAAAGGCCTTTCGCTCGAGCAATATTCGTTCGTTGTCGAGCACGTCGAACTCCGGAATCGAACCGGCCTCGAGCCGCCGGCGGAGTTGCTTGTCCCGCTGTTCGGCGAGATCGAGCAACGATTCGGCGACTTCCCGGTTCTGCCCGGCGCCCACCCAGTTCCAGTAAGCACGGGCGGCTGCGAGCTCGAGGTCGAGCTTCGCGGCCGAAAGCCCCTGACCGGCGGCCTCCTCGAGATTGATCGCGCGACTGCGTTCGGCGCGCTCTGGGTCGATCAAGCCACCTTTCCAAATCGGAACCTCGATGCCTGTCCGGACCTCACCTCCCGAAAGGGTTTGATTGTCGCGGTACGTCGGCCAGCGTTCATTGACTCCGAGCCCGACACGGTATCCAACGTAGATCTCCGACCCCCAGATCGTCGTGGGCTGGCGAAGCTCCACGTCGGCGCTCCGTAGGTCGTAGTACGCACCGGTCGTGATTTTCCCGGCGCCCTCGAGCTTGGGGTCGAACGCCCCACGGGCTGCCATCGTCTTGGACTCGGCGCCGCGGAGGCGCTCGACCGCCTCGCGGATCCGTGGGTCGTGCGCCTGTACCGACTCGAGAACTTCATGAAATTCGAGCGGCCGCAGGTGCTCCTCGCTTGCAGAGGCAAGCAAGGGGGTGAGCGAGCCGAGAACGAAGACGCCAACGCGCGTTGCTAGCCTCACTTCGACCCCTTGTCGCCGGCTGCCATGGGTGGCGGGCTAGTTGTCGGAGGGAAACCGTTGAACTGGCGCCAGATTTCGAAGCCGAGTGAAACCCGGTTGAGCAAGACCCAGCCCTTGGCGAGAACGCCCTGCCGCAAATAGCTCGCAGCGGGCCAGGGACCATCGTCCGGGTCGGGGACGATCACGATTCGAAAGTCCCCTCGCCCGTCATCCGCGGCGTCGACGAAGGCGACGCGGCCGCCAAAGGTTCCGACCGCAACCGAGGGCCAGCCCGAGAACTGCACGGCAGGCCAGCCTTCGAACTGAATCCGGACGGGGCTGCCTTTCTTCACCAAAGCGGCGTCGTTTCCGTCGACGTAGAGCTCGACCGCACGGTCCCGGGTCTTCGGAACGATGATGGCGAGCACCTCACCTTGCTTCACTTGCTCGCCGCCGAGGCGGCCCACGATGCGAAGAATGGTGCCGTCGGTCGGCGAGGTGATCGTCTGAGCGCGCTGGCGCGAAATCCCGACGCCGAGGCGAGCGAGAACGGCGTCGGACGATGCGACGTCGGTCTCGGCGCTGCGAATGCCGGCCTCCGCGCTTTCGATTTCCGCTTCGGTCGAGGCGACGACCCTGCGCAGCGCTGCGCGGCTCTGCGAGAGCCTGTTTTGGGCGGCTCGCCGCTTGGCTCGGGCCGACGCGACTTTCGCCCGACTCTGACGCGCGGCGAGGTCGGCCAGCTCGAACTCACGCTTCGACGCCAGCCCGTCGTCGAGAAGCTCTCGTTGACGGAGGAGGTTCAAGTCATTGGTTTCGAGCTCCGCGATCGCCGCCCCGAGGTCCTGCTCTGCAGCTTCGACGCCCCGCTGTGCGATTTGCACGTTCGCCTCAGCGGACTCGATCTCGGCGCGCTGCGAACGACGAATGGATTCGACCCGGGAGCGAAGCGTTTCGACCTTCTGGCCCTGCGCAACTTGTCGCATCTCAATCGCGGCTTGCTCCGCCCCGAGTCGATCGAGGAGCGATGCGTCGTTGTCGGCCAGCCTCACGATCGGGTCGCCCTTGCGAACCTCCGTGCCCTCCTGAACGAACCACTCGGCCACACGGCCCGAAATGGTCGCTTCAATCGGCTGCTGACGCTGGTCGGGCGCGTAGGCCAGCACCCGGCCGCTTCCCCGGATGTTCTGCGTCCAGGGCGCCAAGAGCGCGGCGAGGAAGAACAGAACGAACACGGCGACAAGGACCCTGGCGACCCAGGCCGCCCGCCTCGGTGCGGGGACGCCTAGGGTTTTGGGGAGCGTGTCGCGCTCGAACCCGGCCCAGTATTCGGGCTTCGTTGAATTCCGGTTCATGCGGCCTCCACTTCTCGCCTGGCGGCTTCGGAAACGAACACGTGGCGATCCATGCGCTCATGGATCCTCACGTCATCGGAGACTATGAGCAAAGAGATGTCGGATGCCGCGATCAAGTGATCCGCGATCACGCCACCTTGGTTCGGATCCATCTCATCGAGCGTGCGATCGAGAATCAAGATCGGCGGTTTTGCGGCGAGCGCACGAGCGACGGTTAGCGCGACCGCCTGGCTGCGGCTCAGCGGCCGGCCGTTGATGAACATGCTGGTTCCCAGTCCGTCCGGAAACGCTTTCACCACCTTGGCAAGTCCGACACACGAAAGCGCTTCCCAGGCTTCCTCAGCGCTGAG
The DNA here is from genome assembly GCA_048550275.1 of Polyangiales bacterium. Lineage (GTDB taxonomy): Bacteria > Myxococcota_A > Polyangia > Polyangiales > Houyiibacteriaceae > SG8-38. Next base: position 3,091 of record JBLYYU010000268.1, on the reverse strand, counting down.
GTTTGGATTGGCCGCACGCAGGTTGTCCAAGACCGAACCGGGGAAGATCTCCGCGCCACGCACCAGCGCAATCCGGCTTCGAAGCTCGGCGAGTGCTAGGTCACGCGCATCGTGGCCTTGCACTTCGATCACCCCAGCGCTGGGCGTGCTCAACCCGAAGATCGAGTCGACGACCGCGGAAGTCTCTCGCTCCGAAGCTCCCGCGAGCGACACCCGCTCGCCTGGTCCGAGCTCCATCGAGGAGCGCACCGTTCCGACGTCGGTCGGGATTTCGACGCCGTCGAGCAAGAGCGTACCGGGGCCATCCATGGCTGGGGGGAGAACTTCCCCGTCGCTTCGTTCGAGCGGCAAATCCAGGATCTCGCCGAGCTTGTCGACCGCGGCGACCAAATCATAGAATGTCTCGACCTTGCCTCCGAGCTTTGCGATCGATGCGACGACCGCCGTTACGATGAGCTCCGCAGCAACCAGCTGACCGATCGAAAGCTGACGCTCGATGACGAGGAGCCCGCCCAGCGCAAGCAGGGCAACGCTGGCAATGACTTCGATCCCGAGGGCACCCACGACCTGACGAAAAACGATTCGGAAGTGGCGGTCGCGTTTGTCGAGATACGATTTCGCTAGCGTCTCGACCTGAGCTTGGGCGAGCGCCTGGCCACCCGCGAGCTTGAAGGACAGCGGATGCCGCGCCATCTCTTCAAGCCAGCCAGCGACGGCGTACTTGGCCTTGGATTCCGCGATACTCGTGTTGGTGCCACCGCGCCCGAGGGGTATCAAGACCAGCGTGGCACCGAAGATGAGGACGAGGTCGAAGGCGAGGAGCGCCGGATGATAGAACGCGAGCACGATCAAGCCGACCAGGGCGATCAAAACCGCGTCGATGCCTCCAAGCAGTAAGGACGCCACGCTCTTCTGCGTGGTGAACAGGTCGAAGAAGCGGTTCAACAGCTCCGGGCCGTTCGCATCTCGAAGGGCCGTGGCCCTCACGCGGGGAAGCCTGGCGCCGATCTCCGTCACCATACGAACGAAGAGCCTGCGCTGCAGCATCTCGGCGACCCGGATTTGCAGCGCTCGAAGCACTCCAGCTCCGGTGAGCGCAAACGCCAGAAGAATGGTCAGCACGACGAGCGGCTGAATCAGGGAACCGAAAGCGACCGTGTTCACCAGCGACTGGACGGCGACGGGGACCGCAAGAGACAGAAGCCCCAAGGCGACGCCGTAGACGACGATGACAGCGATGTCTTGGCGATCCAGTGCCAGCAACTGGCGTGCGCGCCGTAGCGGCCTGGGGCGTGCGGACGCCATCACGGGGAGCTGCTCATTCATGATATTTATTACATGTTATTGATTACAGGCTTGTCAATACCTGTTTTAGGTTTTATGTATTAGAAGTCAGATGAATATGAATCCTGCCCCTGGCGTTGCTAACTCCTGGACATTCCTGAGTAATCACGGACACGTTCTGGTCTGTATCGTCCGAGACCCGGACATTCGTGTCCGCGAAATCGCCCAGGCCGTGGGCCTCACCGAGCGCGCGGTTCAGCGAATCCTGAGCGAGCTCGAGGAGGCAGGCGTCATCGTCCGGGTGCGCCAGGGCCGACGGACACACTACGAGGTCGACGAAAGCCTTCCGCTCCGCCACCCCATGGAGGCGCAGCATTCGGTGGGCGAGCTCGTCCGCGCGGTCCGCTCGTGACCCTCCTCGTCCAGGTGGCCAGCACGTGGGCGATGACCGGCATCATCTGGCTTGTGCAGTTGGTGCAATACCCTTCGTTCACGAACGTGGACACGGATTCGTTCGAGGCCTTTCACGCCCAGCACTCGGCGGCAATCTCGGTCATCGTGCTTCCGCTGATGATTGTGGAAGCGCTCTCCGCCTTTGCGTTTCTATGGATGCCGTTGCGCGCTCAGAGCCCTTGGCAAATCTGGCTGGGCATCGGCTTGATCCTCATCATCTGGGCCTCGACCTTTCTCCTTCAGGTGCCGGCCCACAATCGGCTCAGCTCTGGCTTCGATGAAGACAGTTGGCGGATGCTGGTACGCTCGAACTGGCTGCGGACGCTCGCCTGGACTGCAAGGGCAGCACTGGTGAGCTACTGGCTCTTCGAGACTCTGGAGCTGGGCGCCCGAGTTGGTGTCTAGCGCTGGAGGGCGCGGAACTCGACGCCGAGGCTCACGGTGACGAAGTGGAGCCAGTTCTTGGTGTAGCCGTCGCTCGGTGGGTCTGGGTTGCTTTCGGTACCGACCGCGCCACCACCGAGGTAGCGAACGTTGAAGAAACCAGCGACCTTGTCGTTGAAATCGTAGCCCACGCGAAGGCTGGCATCGAGCAAGGCGCCCGTGATCTCCGTACTGCTACCGTTGATCACGCTCACCGGAGCGTAGATCCCGTCGATCTCGGTTCCCCACCAGACACCGCTCTCGAAGCCCCAACGGCCGCGGAACTTCAATGCTGGCACGGGTCCGATGTCCCGACGGTCGGCGCGCAGGCTGCCGTCCGCAGACGTGAATACAATGGTGGCGTTTCGGATTTGAAGCGAGACGCCGATGGACACCTCGTCCCCAGGCCGCCTCAAGAAGTCGTAAAGGTAGCTGAAGCGCCAGAACGGAAAGCCGTAGGTCGAGTTGAGCGGCGTCCCGGCTGGAAAGACGACGCCATCGAAGACCGTGTCTTCGCTCAGGACGGTCTCTCCGGTGAGCTTGAGCGGCTGGTAGAGGAAGACGATCGCGTGTCGCCCTTTGAACTTGAGCTCCGTGCTGAAGCGAAAAAACGGAAACAGGACGTCTTGACCGCCGTCGTTGCGATAGTCGAAGCGCGTGCCGTCATTGCCGAGCTGCACGATGTGACTAGCCACCGCGAGAAACCCGAGCTCGGTGCCGAGAAACCACTCGACGTTTGGCGGCTTTTCGAGGGTTGCCTTGTACTTAGGCGCAATCTGGCTCTCTCCGGGAACAGGGAAATCGTAGACGGAGTCCGTCGGCGCATTGTCCTGGGCAAGCGCGGGCGAGCAAAGAGTCGTCACCAACCCGAAGAAGAGGAACGACCATTTCGAGATGCGCGACATGGGGAGGAGCGTTGAGTCACCGCCAG
>JBLYYU010000267.1:0-4266 GCA_048550275.1 Polyangiales bacterium | reverse complement strand
GAGTTGCTTGGCGTGTAGGAGGTTTGCCAGCTTGGACTGCGCGTAGGAGACCCAGCCTTCGTACTTGCGGTTTTCGAAATGCAGGTCGTCGAGATCGACGGCGCCTTCGAGGCCCATCGCCTTGTCGTGGTAGCAGCTCGAGACCACGACCACGCGCGCGGGCGCGCTCTTCTTCAGGGTGTCGAGGAGGAGCTCCGTCAGGAGAAAATGGCCGAGGTGGTTGACGCCGATCTGGGTCTCGAAACCGTCCGCGGTTTTGCCTTCGGGGGTGTTCATGACGCCGGCGTTGTTAATCAGGAGGTGGAGGGAATCGTGATCGGCGAGATAGCCTTCGGCGAAGGAGCGCACGGAGCTCAGGTTGCCGAGATCGAGCTTGCGGACTTCGAGATCGGCGTTTGGGGTTTCGGTGCGGATCTCGTCGGCGCGCGCCCTACCCTGAGTTTCGTTGCGGCATGCGAGCGTAACCGATGCTCCTTGCTTGGCGAGCTGTTTGGCGGTGACGAAACCGATGCCGGAGTTGGCGCCGGTGACGATGACGCGGCGGCCGTGGAGATCTTGGTTGAGGACTTCGGGGGGGCACATGAGGGGTTTCGGCATGGTGGGGATCTAGCGGCGAGGGGTGTGGGGTCAATGGGAGATCGTCGTCGCCGGGGTGTGCCCAGCGCCGCCTGCTCCGCGAGTATCCGGCCGGAGAGGGGCACTCCGAACCTCGACTAGACGGCAATTGGTTAGGGTCATGTCCGGGTCGAGTTGCCGGCACTCGTTTCGAAGGAGACCGCGCGTGTTCGTTTCGGGATTCTGGTGCTCGAAGAAATAGACCAGGACGCAGTTCCCGTCTCTTGGCTCCGCTAGCATGACGACGGGCGATTGTGCTGCTTCGTCGCCTGTCCACGAGGCGCGGAGCTCTGCCGGGTTACAGGCAGTGAAGGCTTTCGCAAAGCAGTCGTTGACGCGAACGCGACCGGTTCCTTGCAGCGACAGGTCGCCGCAGTCTTTGTAGTCGAGCGCTTGGTCCGACTTGTATCGGCGGACGGCCTCGAACAGAGGTAGCGCGGGCTCGAGACTGATCCGATAGTGGCCATCACCCGCATCTCGGCACCCGAAACAGCGACCTTGATCGTCGGGGCAGCCGGTCTTTACGGGGTTCGCGGGATCGCACGACGCCTCGGGGTCAAAGCTCACTCGATCGGGGTCGACAGGCTTTACTGAAGTCTCAGAGGAAGCGGCAGGTCTTTCAGCCGGATGAACAGTTCGTGCGTGCTGAACGTCGACGATGCCCAAGCGCTGAGCACCGTCCGAATAGAGAATGAACCGCTCGTCCGGGGTCCATGCGATGAACGGTGCCGCCCCAAGCCAGGGAAGCTCCACGGCTGGGCCTATGCGCGTCGCTTCTGGGAGGCGAAAGAGCTCCTGGTACACTCTTGCGGGTTTCGTTCTCGAAAGCACAACCGCAGTTTCGAGGTCCGGGGCCACGCTGAGCGCAATGACTGTTTCGCCCGCCGTCGCTATCGTATCGCCGCCGCGTCGGAGCTTGCCCGGCCGCACTTTGCGGAGGGCTTGCGACCGTTGCGTTCGTTCGCCGTTCACGGAAGGCGTAGGTTGTTCGTGCAGCGTGGATGCGTCGTACACTTGGCCCGAGGCCTGGTCCCAGGCTTGCTCTTCGGCTTGGGTCAGCTCGAAAGAGCTCGCATCAAAACGGTAGACCGGGCTCTCGCCTTCCATTTTCAAGAGAAAGCGGTCTCGTTGGTCCGTGTCGTAACGAAGAAGAACCGTGTCATCGAGAGGGTGTGTCCAGGCGTGTGGCCGAAACACGGCGATGCGGTTCTGTGGATCGCGGTGAAGCGGACTCGGTTTCAGCCCCGTTCGAACGATCGCGACCTTTCGTGTCTCCGGAGCGAAGTAGAGCACGTATTGATCGTCGGAAGACCAGCCGATCTTGATGCTTCCATCGCGTTTGCTCGAGAGCGGGAGGCGAATGGGTTTGCCGATCGGCGCCTTTGAGTCGATGTCGATGATCTGATGGAAATGCGGGCCCGCAACGTACCGATTGCGACCTCCGAACATCAAGCCGCTCGTTTGTGCGCGGTAGAGACCGTTGGCGCTCAGTATTGCAACTCTCTCGAACTCGGATGAGTAGGCTAGGCCGAGGAAATGCCGCCCGTGTGGCTCGACCGTCGAGCCTTGGAGTGAGACGCGATTTTCTGAGGTTCGAATGGAGCCTGTTTGGCTCGAGAACACCCCCATGACCTTTCCCGTTGCCCGCTTCCACTCGTCGCTATCGGCTGGGGCGATGGCGTTGGCGGAGGGGTCGTATCGATAGACGCCGGAGCTACGCTTTCGGCGGAACAGCAGAACCGGACTGCCGGGGGACTCCGCCCGAAACTCCAGCTCATCTCCGTATCCGCCGTAGATGGGCCAGGGAGTCGTCGTGACGAACATGTCCTGTGCCCGCTTGTCGCGATCGCAGCCTGGGCTCGTCAGCAAGGCAAGGCCCAGCAAGCAAGACAGGTGCGCCGAACGTGCCATGCAATTGACAGTAGCACGCGCGACATGCGCGGGTTCGACTTCGAGGGTGGTCCACCGGGGGAAGTCGAACCACAGCATTATGCTCACCCTCCTTGGTTCGCTAGAGGCCGAGCATACCGGGAGTCAACAGGGCGCGCGGCTTGCTATCGGCTTGAGGTTCGAGCTGCAGATGGGCGGCGACCTGCCGCTTGGCGAACGATGTGTGGATGACGCGCCGCGATCTTGAGCAGCGCGATGGCAGGGCCTTCGGGCTGGCGGCGCCCCTGCTCCCAGTTGCGCAGCGTGTGGACGCTGATTTCGAGGGCCCGGGCGAACTCCTTCTGGCTGAGCTTGATGAACCTTCTCAACGCCACGATGTCTTTCCCTGACTCGATACGGCCCTGCATGATGCGACGTCGCGTCGACCCGCGGATCATGTGCTTGAAGTCGCGCTCCATCAGCTCGGGGATTTCGAGATCGTCAGTCATTGGTGGATGTCGTTGTAGGCGAGGTAGAGCCGTCGCTCCCTCTTGTTCGCACGGCGGAGGCTGATGATGCGCACCACGTCGTCCGAAGGAGCGGTCCACACGACCGTGATGAGCCCCTTGGGAATCGCGCCGACGGAGATGAACCGAGCCTCGTCTCCGGGATAGGTCTCATCGAGCTCATCAAACCGTTGGGCCTCCCAAACGAAGATGGGCTTCGCGTCTTCAAACCGTAGGCCGTGCTTGCGTTGGTTGGCATCGTTCTTCGCGAGATCCCACTCGAAGCGGATCGACATTGGAAGTATCGGCTCTCAGCATAAGTAAGTCAATGGCTTACCCCTCAGACCCCTGTCTCCGAGGGCGGAGGATGTCGTCCGCGGGCTCGAACGGGAGGAGGACGTATTGGCCTGGCTGCACGGTGCGGAGGACCTTCGGCATGTCGACGCCGTTCCAGGTGATGATGACGGGCTCCGTTGCCGTGAAGGTGCCGTCTTGGAGATTGTGGGTGAGGACTGCTGGTTTCATGCGCGGCTGTGCGTGCAACCCGCGTGCCGGGGGCGGCGCGTGGGGTTTCGCTGGGTTGCGGGCTGACGTTCGACGGAAGCGCCCTACTCCACCGGCGGGCGCCGTGCGGCGAAAGTCGAGCGCGGTGCGGCGGTGGGTTCTGGCGATGCGCGCGAGCCGCGTCAGGGTGTCTGCGGGCGGGCGGTGTTGATTGCGGGGATGTCCCAGGCTTCTGCTAGGCGGCCGGCGACGATGCGCCAGACGACGAGGGCGTCGAGCTCGATGGTGGTGCCTTGGAATGCCATGGTGTCGCGTACGTGGGCGACGACTAGCTCGTCTCCGAAGGGGGTGACGGAGACTGGGTGGACCGCGAAGGTGCCGCCCGTCCCTGCTCCTAGCTTGTCGAAGAAGGCTTGCAGGCCCACGACGCCGACGTAGTCGCCTTGGATGTCTGGAAGGCGGGGGTTGAAGAAGTGCCAGACGAAGTCCTCTGCGAAGAGATCTGCGCAGGTGGCGAGGTTGCCGAGGTCGAGTCGTTTCAGAAGGGAGACGTTTGGATGCTCTTCGGACATGGCGTGCTCCTTGGGGTTGGGGCTAGCTGGGGGGCGAGAAGGCGGCAAGCGGCTTGGTGCTCGGGGGTCACGGATATCTGGACAGAAAGTGGCTCCTGGTTTCGGCGTATTGCGGCCGCGCTACTTCGTGAGGTCTGGATCGGAGCCTTTCACCGAGCCCCACACGGCTAGCACTATCACCGCGTCTTTGCCGCTCAGGT
>JBLYYU010000266.1:0-7981 GCA_048550275.1 Polyangiales bacterium | reverse complement strand
GCAACCAAGAAGCGCGCGACAAAGAAGCGCGCAACCAAGAAGCGCGCGACAAAGAAGCGCGCAACCAAGAAGCGCGCAACTAAGAAGCGCGCGACCAAGAAGCGTGCGACCAAGAAGCGCGCGACCAAGAAGCGCGCAACTAAGAAGCGTGCGACCAAGAAGCGCGCAACCAAGAAGCGTGCGACCAAGAAGCGCTCCGCAAAGAAGCGTGTGGCTCGCAAGAAGAAATAAGCTTCTAGGCGGTAGACCTTCGGGTCAACCGGGGGGTCACCGATGGTGGCCCCCGGCCTAAGGCCCCTGAATTCTGGTCATTTCCAGAAGTTTTTGGGGTCTTCGCGCAGTCTGTCGTGGCGATCCCTCTTGTCTTAGTGGGGGTGTTCGTCGCTGGCGCCCCAGCCGTTCGGCTGGGGCGTTGGCAATTTTTGCGTCGACTCAGAGTGGCTTCTTTTCGCTTTCGAGGAGCTTCCGAAGGCGCTTCTCTTCGACCCGAACCGCGATCACTTTCTCGCTTCCAAGCGTGACCGAGCCGATGGGGCTGCCCTTGCGCTTGTGTACGAAGCGTCGTGGTGTGTAGAGGACATCGACGATGGCTTCGCCGCGCAGATCGCTGAAGTACGCTGCCAGCGTTGCCGCGTCCACGAGCGTCTCTGCGGAGCACGACTTTCCCTTCCCCAGCGGAACGACCACGTGTGCACCGGTGACACCCCGCGCGTGCAACCAAAGATCATGCGGTCGGGCTACACGGAGCGTGAGCGTGTCGTTGTCGGCTGCGCCCCGACCGACCAGCACGGGCGTTGCATCGGCGCTTCGGAACTCTCTGTACGGGAGCCGGGTTCCCGCCCGACGGCGCTTGCGCGCTCGTTCCCTCGGAGCGGTGATCGAGACGCCGAGAGCCTCGAACCTCTCCGCCAGTGCGTCCGGATCCAGTTGTTCGAGCTTGCCACGAAGTTGCTGAAGCTCAGTCAGATCTGCCTCTACGGCCTCCAATCGATTCGGGGCGACCTCCAAGCCGCGCTTCATGCGTTTCGATCTCTTGAACAAATCCTGCGCCAGCTCCGAGGGGCTCTTGCGAGGGTCGAGCTCGATGCGGACCGGTTTCGGGTCGGCGTCCCAGGTCTCGGCATCGAAAAACGCTGCGTCCGCAGGGATTTCAGCGAGATGGGCCAGAATCAGGCTCGCCTTTTCGTGCAGCGACTCGGCGGTAGCAGCCCGATCGAGGTCGCCGAGGATCGCGTCTCGCTTCTTCTCGAGTCGTTTGATGTGCCTCTGGAGTAGCCCTGCCAGTTGAGCTTTGCGGGCGGCGCGGTGAGCATCCAAGGCGGCCGGCCCCGCCTCGCGCAGCGCGTCCAGTGCGTCCGGGCGCAGGTGTTCTTCTTCGGCTGGAGGCTCAGCGTCGGCTCCTGGGGAGCGCAGGATGATCCCCTCGGCCTCATCGCAAAGCCACCACGCGCCGTACGGCCGGGCGGGCGCCACAAGAAGACATCGCGTCTCGCCGGCCCGACTCAGCATGAGGCGCGCCGCGCGTCGGCTACTGTCAATCGCCTGGATGCGGGCTCCATCAATGTGGCGCCGAAGCTGCGATACCTCTGGGCCGGCGGTCGCGCCGCGCGGCCGCTCCGACACGACCCCGAGCCTGAGCGTTCCCGGAAGGGTGACCAATACCAGTGCTTCGTTTCGGCCCTCTGCTCGAAACGAAAGGCTCAGAAGACCGGGCTCTGGTTGGTCAACGCGTGAAATCTTCGCGTGCCACGCGCTCACTCTCGACCTTCGGACAAGGCCTGGAGCAATCTTGCTTCCCGGAAAGACTGCCCCGATTCGACCGTCACGAACGCACGCGATGCACGCGAGCTTCGAAGCTTATCGAGCACATCGAGGAGCTGCGCGTGCGAAAACGATCGGCGCAAGCCTTCCGCGAGCAACGAGGCGTACACGACGTCCGTGTTCGGCACGGGGTCGTCGATCGCGTCGATGCCGCCCACGACGGAGAGCGTCCGCGCAACCGACTGCACGGCTTCTGGCTCCCAGAGGCCCGTTGGCTTCCAGACGACGAGGCGGCCTTCGGCTCTTCCGACTCGCGCGAAGTACTCGCGCAGGCGTTCTCGATCTCGCGCTCCGGTCGTTACGTCGGCGCTGGGGCAAACCACGATCATCGAGGCCTCGAGCGCATCGGCCGCTTCGGTGAGCCAGCTCAGCCCGGCCGCGAGCTCAGCGCTTTCCCGGAGCGGGCCTTCCTTCGATGTCCAGCAAGCCTCTGGCGCCCGCAGGGCGAGCTCGAACCCATCGGGGAGCCGCTGCCGCCACCTGGCCATGGTCCCTGGCTTCGGCAAGGGGGCCTGTGGCGCTAGCTCTGCGAACCGGAGCTCCGCCATGTACTTCGGCCCTGGGGGGCGTTCTAAGAGCGCGCCTGCGAGAAGCTCCATCGGCGAGAGGGTAGTCGCAGCTCGGCGACAAGCAAAGCAGCGCAGCCTGCAGAAATTGCCGGGTCGCACACCGATTGACTAGGGGTGATTCGATGGCCTACAACTCCGGATAGGTTTGCCACCTATCGGGGATTGGCTAGGAGGGGACTAGGGCATGGAGCAAGCTCGCAATTACGTCTGCACGGAGTGCGCAAGCTCGGTTCCGTCCGGGCACAAATTCTGCGGGGCCTGTGGGGGCGGTGTTCCTCAAGAGGCGCAGACGCTCGAGACCCAATTCTTCGGTGCTTTACAGATGCCTGGGAAGGCTCGCCTCATCGTCGTGCGCGGGGACGAGGCGATGGGTGAAGGGCTCAGCTACTTGCTTCAGGCCGCCGAGCACATCGCCGGCCGAGAGGCAGATCAGATCCCGTTTCCAAGTGACACCTGGCTCAGCCCTCGGCATGCCAACTTCCTCTACCGCGGCGAGAAGCTCGTGGTCCGCGACGAGGGCAGTCTGAACGGCGTCTACATTCGCGTTCGGGGCAGCGCTCCAATCCAGTTTGGCGATCACTTCATGTGCGGCCAGCAGCTCTTTCGAGTCGACACCACACCGAAAGACACGTCCGGGCCCGAAGCCGATCAAACATACTACTATTCGTCGCCGAGACGGCCGAGCGCGTTTCGGGTCACACAGGTTCTCGAAGGTGGCATGGACGGGATCGTCTGTTGCGCCCAAGAACAGACGATTCAGATCGGCCGGGAGGAGTGTGATATCAACTTCCCGGACGACGTGTACCTGTCTCCGAGGCACGCCCGAGTCGAGATGTCGGGGGAATCCCTCGAGCTGATCGACAACAACTCACAAAACGGGACCTACGTTCGTATTCGGGGCGAACGCGAGCTGAGCCACGGGGACTACCTTTTCTTGGGTAGGAACCTGCTTCGAGTGGAGGTGACGGCGTGATCGTCTGTTCCCGATGTAACAAGGAAAACCAGGACCACTACAAGTTCTGCCTCGGCTGTGGCGCGGAGCTGCCGCGACACTCAGCTGGGCCGCGTTCGTTCTCGGTACCCACGCCGTCAGGCGGTTCATCCTCTTCGGTTCGTTCGACGGACGCGCCGCGGGCTCGCGCCGGACAGTCCGGAGCGGCGGCTGCGGCGGCGAACATCGAGGTGGATCCCGTCGTTGCGAAAGCAGCCGAATCCCTTCCCCCCGAGCTGGCACCGCTAGCCGAGAAGACTTCTCCGTGTCCCCACTGTAGTGCCGGCGTCCCTGAGAATTTCAGGTTCTGCCACGTCTGTGGTCAGGATCTTCACGAGGGGGCTGCGGCCGAATCGCCGGCCGATGTGCCTGCGGAGCGTGTCTCGGCACCGGCGGTCGCCGATGCGCCGGTGAAGAGTGCACCGGCAGCGCGCCTCGTCTTGATTCAGCCGGACGGCTCCGAAGGCGAGGTGTTCCCGCTTGCGGCCGCACCGACCATGATCGGCCGCGGGACCGGCGGGATCTTCGCGAACGATGCGTATCTCTCCCCGGAGCACGCGGAGTTCCGGTTCGAGGGCGATCAGCTCGTGGTCAAAGACATGGAGAGCCTCAACGGGGTCTACATTCGCATCGAGGCCGACATGCCGGTCGAGCTATTCGATGGAAGCGTTTTCCGCGTCGGCCAAGAGATCCTGCGCTTCGATGCGCCCGAGGCCCCCGACCCTGCACCGGACGGAACGCAGCACATGGGAAGCCCCCATCGCGGTTACCTCGGTCGGATCTCACTCTTGGTCGGTCGCGAAACGACGGGCAATAGCTACCCGGTCCCACCCCACGGCATTCACCTGGGCCGCGAGCGCGGCGACGTGGTGTTCCCAGAGGACGGCTACGTGTCGGGTTTGCACTGCAGAATCCATTCGGAGGTCGGTCACATCTTTCTGACCGACATCGGAAGCTCGAACGGGACATTCGTTCGAGTCTCCAATGAGTCCTACGTGCCTCCGAGCACCTTCGTTCTGATGGGTCAGCAGCTCTTCCGGGCAGAGTACTAGGCTCGTCCTTCTCCGAGCCCGAGCCGGGACGAGAGAAACTCTTCGACTCGGTCGGCGATCCGATCGGGCTGCTCGACGGGCGCAGCGTGGCTCGCGCCCTCGACGACCTCGAGCTCGGAGTGCGGAATTGCGCCTGCCATTTCTTCGGCGAGCCGCATTGGCGTGAACGTGTCGTTCTCCGCCGCGACTATCAGCGTCGGCGCCTGGACCCCGGGGAGGAAGCCGCGCGCGTCGTGTCGTCCGGCATGTTCGAGCATCGGGAGAAACACTTCGGGATCCATCAGCGTCGCGTGCTCCCAGTAGCGAGTGAAGTCTTCTTCCTGGATGTTCTCTGCGTCGAGCTCTCGACCTGCGCAGGCGACTCGAAACGCCATCGGGGCGGGCACCCGTCCCCAGACGGCGCGCGCCACCCCGGGGAACAGTCGCATCCCTCGAGCGAGGCCGGGCAGCATTCGGTCGAGGAGGTCGGTCCCGTGAAAGGTGGTGGTGATCCGGCCAAAGGTCCCACACATGAGGACGAGTGCGGCGACGTCATCCGGGTTCTGACGCTGGTACTCGAGGGCGACCTGAACACCCATGGAGTGTGCGGCGATGACGGGTCGCTCGACCTGGAGCTCCTCGCAGACACGGCGCAGGTCTTCGGCGAGGTCCTCGATCGAAAGGCGAGCCGGATCGAGCGGCGGTCCGCTGCGGCCGTGGCCTCGAAAATGCCAGTGTACGACCCGGTGGCGCTGGCTCAGTCGCGGCGCGAGATAGCGCCAGGCGAACCCGTCACAGGCGATGCCGTCGGTGAGAACGATCGTTGGGAGGCCGTCGCCGAGCTCCTCGTAGAACAGACGAGTACCGTCTGCCGCTTCGACGAAGCCCTCGCGGTCGTACTCCACGCGCTTGAAGCTTACTTCTTGGCGGCGTCGTCCGGATTGTCCGGTATGTCGTTGACCGAGGGAAGCTTGCGGATTTCTGGAAGAGCGATCTTGACGCAGCGTTGGACGATCCACGAGAGCGAGCGATCCAACCTTGCCGACTCGTGCTTGATGTCGTGTAGCATCGACTCTGGGAAGTAGAGGCTTTGCTTGCGCTTATCAGTCGTAGACATCGTGAGGAATCCTCCATGCGGACGCTGTAACATCTGGCGAATGCGCCCCGCTCAAGTATTTCGTGGTCCTACCCAGGGATAGATGCAGTGTCAATGACAAAGGTCTGAAGTCCATGTTCCGTTTCAAAACCGGCCGCAAAACACACCGCTTGCTCGTCGTAGGCACGCTGGCGCTGGCGCTCGTCGCAGTGATGGCGTCGGAGGTTCCCGCACGCCGTAGCCCCTTCGAGCCGCTCTCGATTTTCGCCCGCGCGCTTGCGTACATCGAGGTGAGCTACGTCGAGCCGATCGATCAAGAGACCCTGGTCTACGGTGCGATTCGTGGCTTGGCCGATTCACTCGATCCGCACAGCGTGTTCCTAGACCCTGGCGAGTACGAAATCCTGAAGAGCGACGCCGAAGGACGATTCGCCGGCGTCGGCGTCGAGGTCTCTACTAAAGACGGATGGCTCACGATCCTCTCGGTCTTCGATGGAGGTCCCGCCGCGAAGGCAGGGCTCGAGCCCGGGGACCGATTCCTCACCATCGAGGGAGAGGATGCGCGAGACGTGCGCTTGTACGATGCGGTCCGGAGAATCCGCGGCGAACCAGGGACCTCTGTCGAAGTCGGTATTCGGCGCGAAGGCCAGGAGCAAGCCCTCGAACGCACATTGACGCGGGCCTTCATCGATGTGGATCCGATCGCGGCGCAGCTACTTCCCGACGGGGTTGTCTACGTACGCATCAAAGCCTTCCAAGACGGCACCGCGCGAGAGCTGAGTGACGTGCTCGACGATGCCGTGCTGCAGCTCCGGCGCCGGGGTGGAGTGCAGGGGATCCTGCTCGATCTGCGAGACAACGGCGGGGGCCTACTTCACGAGGCCGTCTGGGTGAGCGACGAGTTCCTCTCTTCGGGCGTCATCGTTAGCACCAGAGGCCGCGGCGGGCAGACGATCAGCCAGTACTCGGCCCGTCGCGCAGGCACACGACCGAAGTGGCCGATCGTAGTCCTCATCAATGAAAACACCGCGAGCGCGTCTGAAATCGTCGCAGGCGCCCTCCGCGACCACCAACGCGCCACCCTCGTCGGCGTGCGAACCTTTGGCAAGGGCAGCGTTCAAAACGTCTTCGAGCTCCCAGGCGGGAGCGCCCTCAAACTCACCACCTACCGCTACTTCGCACCTTCAGGCCGCTCCATCCAAGCAGAGGGCATCGCCCCGGACCTAGTAGCCGAGCAACCCCGTGAGGACGATGCGACGGAGCCACTGCGGGAGGAGCAGCTCGAAGGTCATTTGGCGGCGGAGCCTCGGGGGACTGGGGCGACCGGGCGAAGGAGGAGGAACGTTCGGCAAGCGCCAGAGGCGAGCGGTGGGATGCCGGAGGTGTTTGTTGGAGACCCCCAGGGGCAGAGGGGCCTGGTCGTTCTGAGAGGGCAGATCGGCGAGTAGCCTGCGAAGGTGCTCGCGTCAGTGATCCGACACCATCCGCCGCAAAACTCGAAAAGTGACACCGGGCGTTTGTCCGGCTCGGCTTTCCGTCTCTTCGAACGCCGACAAGTCTCGCGCGAAAAACGTATCGCCCTCAACGTCCTCGTCCACCGTCGTCAGGTGAATCTCGGTCGCGATCGGTAGAGCCTCTTCGTAGAGACTAGCGCCGCCGATGATGAAGGGGCATGGGTCCGACGTTCTTGCCAAGGCGATCGCTTCGTCGAGGCTCGCGGCTTGCTCGCAGCCCGGGATCTCGAGCTCGGTCTGGCGGGTCACGACGATGTTGCGCCGCTTCGGCAAAGGCCTGCCGATCGAGTCGTAGGTCTTACGCCCCATGATGATCGCGTGTCCGGTCGTCGTCTTCTTGAAGTGCTTGAGGTCTTCCGGGAGGTGCCAGGGCAGCTCACCGGCCTTGCCGATGACGCCGTTGCGCGCCACCGCCAGGATCAGCGCGAGTGGCGCCGGGGCCGCGAGTGCATTTGTCACACCGCCACCGGAGCTTTGATGCGGGCGTGCGGCAGGTAGTCTTTTAGTTGGAAATGCTCGTGCCGGAAGTCGAATAGGTTCTTCACGGACGGGTCGATTTGCATCGTTGGCAGTGGGCGCGGCTGGCGCGAGAGCTGCAATCGCGCTTGCTCGACGTGGTTGCTGTAGAGATGGACGTCACCGAAGGTGTGAACGAAGTCACCGGGCTCCAAGTCGGAGACCGACGCGATCATCATCGTGAGCAGCGCGTAGCTGGCAATGTTGAATGGAACCCCCAAGAAGACGTCGGCGCTTCGCTGGTACAACTGACAGCTCAGGCGCCCCTCGCTCACGTAAAATTGAAACAGCGTGTGGCACGGGGGGAGGGCGACGCGTTCGGCCTCGCACGGGTTCCAGCCGGAGATGATCAAGCGTCGGCTGTTGGGGTTTTCGCGGATCTGCTCCAGCACGTAACCGAGCTGGTCGAAGCCGTCCTGCTCGTAGCTGCCGTCCTCGAGTTC
>JBLYYU010000265.1:0-9780 GCA_048550275.1 Polyangiales bacterium | reverse complement strand
GTCCCAGTCCCGGTCTCGGTCTCGGTCTCGGTCTCGGTCACCCGGCCCCGGCCTCGGCCTCGGTCACCCGGTCTCGGTCTCGGCCCCGGTCACCCCGCTCCCCCTCCCTCGACCACCCCGACCCCCCATGATAGACCCGCGCCATGATCGTTGATGGGGTATTGATTCTCGACTTCGGGTCGCAGTACACGCAGCTCATTGCTCGGCGGATTCGAGAGCAGCACGTCTACTGCGAAATCCAGCCCTGTACCTATTCTCTGAGCGAAATTCGGGATCTTGCGCCTCGGGCCATCATCTTGAGTGGTGGGCCGGCAAGTGTGTTCGCGGATGGGTCGCCGACGGTCGATCCGGGGGTCTTTGATCTCGGAGTTCCGGTCCTCGGTATCTGCTACGGGATGCAGCTCACGAGTCATCTTCTGGGCGGGAAGGTGGAGAAGGCCGATGAGCGTGAATACGGGCCGGCCAGGCTCGAGGTGCTCATGCCCGAGGGGCTCCTTCATGGATTCAAAGTCGGCTCTCACGTCGACGTCTGGATGAGCCACGGTGACCGTGTCGAGAGCCTTCCGCGGGGTTTCGAGGTCATCGCGCGCACGTCCAACAGCCCGTTTGCCGCGGTGGCGAACCTGGAACGCAAGATCTTCGGGGTTCAGTTCCATCCAGAGGTCGCTCACACGCCGCGGGGCGTCGAGATGCTTCGCGCGTTCCTCTTCGAGGTCGCCGGCTGCAAGCCGAACTGGACGCCGGGCTCATTCGTCGAGCAGAGCGTCGAGTCGATTCGTCGACAAGTTGGCGAGCGGTCCGCGGTCTGCGGCCTGTCAGGAGGCGTGGACTCTTCGGTTGCGGCGATGCTGGTCTCCAAGGCGATTGGCGATCGGCTCACCTGCATTTTCGTCGACAACGGCCTGCTTCGAAAAGACGAAGCGGAGAGTGTCGTCCACACCTATCGCGACCACTTTGGGCTCAAACTGATTCATGTGGACGCCGCCGACGAGTTCCTCGATCAACTAGAAGGCGTCGCCGACCCCGAGAAGAAGAGAAAGATCATCGGGCGCGTGTTCATCGACATCTTCCAGCGAGAGGCCGAGAAGCTCGACGACGTTGGTTACCTCGTGCAGGGGACACTCTATCCCGACGTAATCGAAAGCCTTTCTTTCAAAGGCCCGAGTGCGGTCATCAAGAGCCACCACAATGTCGGCGGTTTGCCCGACACCTTGCATCTGGACCTCATCGAGCCGCTTCGCCTACTCTTCAAGGACGAGGTCCGCGAAGTCGGCGAGGCGATGGGCATGCCGCACGACCTGCTCTGGCGGCACCCGTTCCCGGGTCCTGGCCTCGCGGTCCGCTGTCCAGGGTCGATCGAGCGAGAGAAGCTCGACATCTTGCGCGAGGCTGATGCGATCTTCATCGAGGAGCTTCGGGCCTCGGACTTGTACGACAGGATCTGGCAGGCGTTCTGCGTGATTCTTCCGGTGCGCACGGTCGGGGTCATGGGTGACGAGCGCACGTATGAGTACGTCGTGGCGATTCGCGCGGTGGATTCGCGTGACGGGATGACGGCGGACTGGTCTCGGATCCCGCACGAGGTTCTTGCCCGTGTTTCGACCCGTATCATCAACGAGGTCCGAGGCTGCAATCGCGTCTGCTACGACATTTCGTCCAAGCCCCCGTCGACGATCGAATGGGAGTGAGGCTCGCGGCGCTCGCGCTTGCCCTCGCGGCGGCAAGCTGCGCGAAACAAGGTGCCGTCCCTGCGGAGCCCGCGCGTCTCGAGATCGTTGTCACTCCGCCAGACGCGTCGGTGTACATCGACGGCCACTACTTCGGCCGGGCGACCGTCCTTTCCCAAGAGCCCAAAGCTCTGGCGCCGGGCGTCCACCTGATGACGGTCCAAGCGGACGACCATTTTCCCCACGACATGGAGCTCGAGCTGCCGCGGGGGCTGACGACGATCGAAATCGAGCTCCGCCCGATCCCTCCGTAGGCGAAGGCAGCGAAACTGGCCGCGCGCCCTACGCTCGAGTCACTCCTGAGAGAACGCGCTCTTGAGCTCTTGGCTGGTCTGGTGTTCTTGCTCGATCATCGGGCCGGCGAGCCTGACGACGATGTGGTTGGGGCTCATTTTCTTGAGCGCCTGGAGCTCGGCGAACTTGTCCTCGATCTCCTGGTCTACAAGCACCAGGTTCGCCTGAGCCCGGACGAAATCGGGGCGCTTGGCGAGAGTCTCCTTGAGGAGTTTCTCGGTGCGGGCCGGGTCGACGTAGCGTTCGAAGGCCTCCATGGCCCGCAGATACGTCCGAACCGGGGGGTCGCCGGCGCCTGCGTCGGCGTAGCGCATCATGCGATCGTATTCGAGCCACTGGCCGCGCAGGCGGAAGTAGTTGGCGTTAGCGAGGTAGGCGAGCTGTGACGTGGGGTCCTGGCTGATCGCTTGGGTGACCAGGTCCGAGCCCGATACGAGCGGGGCCTCCGACAGTATCCGCAGGGCGCGCACTACTTTGCGAAGGTCCGCGGTTTTCGCCTGAAGCTTGCCCGCGCGCGCCTTGTTCTCCGCTACTGTCGCGCTGTCCTCGAGCGGTCGGTTTGTGGTCAACTGCCGAAGCTCGGTGAGATCCTGCCGGCGCTCATGGTCGAGAATCCAGGCAGCGGTCAAGAGGGCCCCCGCGTACGAAAGGTCCAGGTAGCCACGAAGCGTCAGAGCCTCGGCGCCTTGCTTGCCTGCGGCGAAACGCCTCGCTGCTTCGTACTCGGGTAGTCGATCTCCTCGAATGATCTCGAGCACCTGCCCCATGGATGTCACCGGAGTGTCCGGGGGTGGAATCGGAGGGATGCCGTAGGCCTTCTGAAACTCCTGAACGACCTGGGCTGCTTCTGGAGGCCGCATGGACTCGACGTCGACGCCCCTGCCGATTGTCGAGCCGTCGTTGGTCGAGCCCTTGGACGAAGCGCATGCGCTCAGGGCGATTGTCAGAAGCAGTGCGAGGGCGGTTCGTTTCATGCCGCGGAGGCTAGCACAGCCCCTTGGAGGCCCCTAGAAGCGAACGAAAACGTCAAACTCGAGGGAGACGTTGCTGAGGACCTCGCCCGGCACCACGAGATAGAAACCCTCGACGAAGAAATCGCTGTAGCCGACCCCGAGCCGGATGTTGGCGCGGTCCCATGAGAAGACGAAGCCGGGCACGATGGCGAACGCGTTCTGCAACTCGCTCAGGTCACCTTGGAGCTGAGCGCCGATCGTCGGGTTGCCTGCATCGACGGTGCCATTGAGCACCAGGTCGCTGACGTAGGGCACCCATCTCATGGTGAATGTGAAGGCGACCACGCGAGAGAGCCGCCATTCGAACATCCCCCAGAGCTGAAGGAAATCGACCACGAGCCCGCCTTCGATGGCGGTGCCTCCGGGCTGCGTTTCAGCGTCGCCGTCGACGGCGGTGTACCGTGCTCCGAAGTGCGTGCTGACGTCGGAATTGATTCGCACGGAGGCTGCGGCGGCGACCGGAACGATGAAATATCTAATTTTCGTGTCGTCGGGCTGCAGGATCGTCCCGGTGAGGAATCCCGCCGAAACGCTTAGCGCGAGTTTCTTGCGGTCGTAGAAGGTCGACTTGAGCTCGAGGTTGGGAGCGACATCCTCGAAGATCAACCCGAGGAGCCAGGGCATGGTGTAGGTCGTGACTTGGAGCTCGTCGATGATGCCGTAGCTCAGGTTCATCAAGCCGAGCCGTACCTCCCTTCGAGAGAGGCTGTAGGCCGTGGTGTCGAGCAGGCGCTCTTTGTGCGTGTGATAGGCGCTCGCCGAGCTGGGATAGGATCCCATTCCGAGTGACGTCACGGCCACGACGAACGCTACCAGGAGAAGAGTGTGTCGCCGTTTTCGTCGAAACATCGGCTCTCCTCCAGGCTGCATCCGAGCAAGCCATTCGCGTCGCGTATGGCCTGTGTTTCCCCCGCGAAGATGTAGTTGAACGTTTCCGACAACGCGGGGTCCCCGATGTCGACCAAGATGACGAGCCCCGACTCGACCGCCAGGACCACTCGAAAGCTCTGATTGATGCGGAAGTCGTCGCCGTCGAACCCAATGTTCCCTTCCACGACGAACGTGACGGGAATCTGGGAGACATCCTCGTCGACCCAATCGGGCCCCAAGTCCAACGCAACACCCCCATCGTACGACGCTTGGGCACATCCGGCGCCCTCGCAACTGCCGCCTACGTTGGGTACGAGGTACAGACATTGGGCTGCAGTGCCCCAAACGACACGCCCGATCCCTCCGCTGTCGAGGGTCATGAACAGATCGATCGAGCCGTTCGCGGGGTCAGGGCTGTCATCGTAGCCTTCCTCGAATTGCCGCTCGTCCCAGCCCGGACAGATGTAGTTGATCCGGAAGGCGCCGGTCGGGCTCGGTACGGTCACTCCACCATTGCAAGTGCCGCCGTCCGGACAATCGGTGTCGTCGGCGCAGTCGCCGCCGTCATTGGTTCCACCACCGCACACCCCGCCGAGAACGAGGTCGCTGCCGCACGTGCCACTGGGGCAGTCCGAATCGTTCGTGCAGACGTTGCCGTTGTTGGAACCGCCGTTGCATGTCCTGGCGGTGGAGTTCTCGATCTCTTCCTGGACTTCAATGATGACGTTGAGAATCTCCCCGAAAATCTCCGAGTCTTGGATCTCCTCGGCAGCCTGGGCGATCTCATCGGCAACCGCCGCCATGATCTCGCTTCCGACTGCAACGGTCGGGTTCGCGTACGCTTGAAGGACCGGTTCAAGATCAGGGGCCGGGGGTACGTCGATGCCCGGCGCGCATGAGCCGAGGCATGCGGTGAGCGCGAGCACGGTGAGCATCGACAGCCGACTCATCACGCAGTGACCTTAGCGCGTTGTTGCCTTTGCTCCACCCGGCTTCGTGCGCCGACCAGGGAGAGCGGCATCACGGAACCGGCGGCCGACCGTGCGTGGGTACGGACCGACACTGAGCAGAGGTTCCATAAGGCGAGCACTCCGTCGACCGTACCATCCCGCAGGCGCAAATTGGCCGCCCAAAAAAGGTCTGGCATCGATTCGCGTCGAGGTGCATAAAAGGGGCGTGTTGATTCGTCTCGCCCTGGCAGCCATTCTCGTGATCGCAGGGACCGCCTGCAAGCACAACAAGAAGGCAAACACGACCGTCGTTCGCCGTGCGGCGTTCGACCTTGCCTGCCCGAAGGACGATCTGAAGCTCAACGTCGTCGACACGGTGGGGGCGCGCAAAATGGCGTCTCAAATTGCCGTGCGCGGCTGCGATCAGAAGGCGGTCTACGTTTACTACCCGGATTCCGATACATGGCGCATCGACGGGATCGTGACGCCGCTGGCGGCGGGCTACGAGGTGCCGCCCCCGATCGACAAGGGCAGAGGGAAGCGTGGAGACAAGCAGACGCTGAAAGCCGAGAAGCGCGGCAAGATGGAGAACGATCCATCCGAGCCCGCCGCACCAGCGCCCGATGGCAGCGTCCCGGACGCCAACTAGCGCGCCCTCGGCGGCTCGTTTGAATTCGCGCGGGCCCGTTGTGAGCCGCTGCGCTGTGACCGATTCGAAATTCCAGGTGAGCGCATGCGCTACACGCTGATGCCGTCGGCTCAGGCAGCCCCACACTTCGGGGTCCTCCTCTCGGTTCTGCTGGCTCTCCTGGTCGTCGCGCCGCTCCTTCCCTCCGAGCGGGCCGGCGCCGGCGCGGAGCTCTTCTTCGACTGCCGTTGCACTGGTGGTGATTCTTCGCCGGACCGCGGCGGCTAGGCGCGTATGTCGATCACTGCGCTCGCCAAATAGGCGATCCAGATGAGTGCGAGGCCCGCGACGTGAAGCGGGCGGCTCTGCGAGAATGCGAGCACCAGGCAGGTCACTAGCACGAGCACATCGAAGGCCGCGCCAATCGTGAACCCTTCGCCCAAAACGAAGCCGGCGGCGATCGACCAAACCTGAAGCAGGGCGAAGATCACGAAAAAACGCCCCTGGCGGACGCCGGCGTCCGCATCGACATCAGATTCCGCGGTCAAGGCGCCGAGCATGATCTGCGTTCCGAAGAGCAGGAGGACCGGCCCCGTCTCCGCGAACAAGAACAAACCGAAGTCCCATTCCTCGAGCAGGGTGATGTCTGCGGTGTGCCAAAACAGCGTGAAGTACGCGAAGAGCAACAGCGTTGCCCATCCGACCAGCAGTGGGTCGCGGCGCTGCCCGGCCACGTTGCGGACGACCTCCGCGAGCTCAGCCAAAATCCCGGCGATCCCCAGCGTGAGAATCGTGATGAACATGAACGCGACGAGCAGTGTGTTGATGTTGTCCATGCGCGGGATCCTAGCATCATCGTCATAAGAACAGATTCTTGACGTGCCCATCTCTCATGCGAATCAGGGCGAGACGCTGAACGATTGCGCGGGTTGCCGCGACGTCGGTCGGCTACGCGTTGCTTGCTTGGGTGCTTTGGATTCTGGGTCGCGGGATGGGCGAGGCGTTCTTGAGCAGCCCTCGCATCAAGACCGAGGGCCTGGATGCGAGCCTCATCCGGCTTACGGTGCGGCTGATCGCGATTGCCATCGTAATCAGCCGATCCAGAAGGTCGCGACGCGTTGGATCATCCAAAATGAGGCGAGGATGCCGACCGCGTAGGCCGCCGGCGCCTGGAGCGGTCGGAGCGCGTCGATCGATACGTCACGGTCCGCGAGAGCTCGCGCTCCAAGGCGAACCGATTGGTAGACGAGGACCACGGCCATCACGAATACGATCTGTCCGAGCTCCACGCCGAGGTTGAAGAAGAGGAGGGCGGCGGGGATTTCGGTTTGGGGAAGACCGGTCTCGCCAAGCACGGCGGCGAATCCAAAACCGTGCAGCAAGCCGAACGACGAAGAGACCGCGATGGGGTAGCGGTAGGTGAGGCTGCTCTTGTCGCCGCGCACGATTTCAACTGCCAGGAAGACGATGCTCAACGCGATGGCGGCCTCGACCGCTGGGATGGGCACGCGAACGAGCCCGAGAGCGCTGAGAGCGAGTGTGATCGAGTGCGCGAGCGTGAAACCCGTGATCGTGACTAAGATTCGACGCCAGGTTCCGGCGATGAGTATCAGGCACACCAAGAACAAGAGGTGGTCGTACCCTTCGAGGATGTGTCGCACGCCGAGTGAAAGGTAGTCGCGGGCAACGTTTCCGAAGCTCTCGACCGCAGGGATGATGACCTCGGTCTGTTCTGGTGAAGCCAGGACTGAGTGCGTTTCGCCGGACAGTCGGCTGATGCGGACGAGCGCGGAAACGGACGGGTTGAAGAGCGGATAGCGGATTTGAAGGGCGCTTCCCGCCGGGTCGACTTCGCATCGATACGTCTGCCGCCGGACACTTCCGCGATTCGCCGTCCTCAGCGCATGCTCGGCGACGGCTTCACAGCGCTCCGCCATCAGGATCTCCGGTGCGTTTCGAGTGTCGACGGACGGCGGGATCTTCCATTGCAACGAGAACTGGAGCGGCGCCTTCTCGGTGACCTCGATGTAGAGCGGGCGGCTTTCGTGGGCCTGCACGGACGTGGTGGGCGTCGCGCCGGCCATCAGTGCCAGCGTCAAGAGGACGGCCGCGCGCTTCATGGACTACCCGTGTCCCCGGAAGCCTCGGCGGACGACCCGCGCTCGTAGAGAACCCGAACGTCGTACGCATCCACGATGTCGGCTATCGCAGTTTCGGTCTCTTCTCGAATCATGGCTCTGCGCGCATCGTCGTAAACTCGATCCCGGAGCTCGGCGAGCTCAGGCTCCCGGCCGGGCTCGTTGGTCGTCAGCAAGACCAGGTGCACGCCGTAGGCTGAGTCAAAGGGGCCGCGCCAGACGAACTCGTTCGGCTCGAGGGCGAAGAGAGCCCTAGCCATGGGCGGTCCGAAGTGGCTGCCCACGTAGTCCGGCGTCCGCTCCACGTAGTTGACGTGATAGAGGAAGCGGTCTCCGTGCTGGGGTGCGTCGGAAAACGGAACGGCGTCGCGGTTCAGCTTCGCGAGCTCCCTTTCTGCGAGCGCGCGCGCCTCTTCGCGCGGTCGATCTTCGGTTTGGAAGAAGACGTGCGTGAAGGTCACGTAGGGCTCGACGTAGTAGTCCGCCTTGTTGGCGTCGAAGTAGCGCTGCAGGGCTGCCTCGTCCACCACAGCGCTGGACTCCGCGAATCCTTCGGTGATGAACTCGAGCTTCTGGACGAGGCGCCTGCGGATGACGTAGTCGTTTTCATCGAGGCCGAGCCCCTGCGCTTCTCGATGAAGGACCTCCTCACGCACGTACTCGTCGATGAAGCGATCGAGCTCTTCATCGGACATGCCCTCGAGCTTCTTCTCGGCGAGCGTAGGGTTGAACGCCTTGATTCGATACTGAACGAAGGTGAGCAGGGCGTCGCGATCGACGACGACGACGTTTGGATCGGCATCGCCTTCGTCCCGATTCACCAATCCAAACAGCACGAAGAGCCCGAGGCCAGCTGCAAGGAAGTGAACCAGTGGCTCTTTTAGAAACCGCTTCAAGGAGAACGGGCCTTTGGAAAGGGGATTGCCGCGAGTTTCGAGCTACGGCGTATACCAGATCGGCGAGGAGTAGGCTCGCTCCTGAATCGTGGAAGGATGTCCGGTGTCTTCAGGGGCCATGCCGAGCGCGATTGCGTCGTAGAGCGTGTGGCGTGGAGTCGGGATTTGGAGCACGCGGAGGTAGTAAAACGCGCGCGTCTGCGGGTCGAAATCTGGGTCCTGCCAAACGACCGAGAGCTGAGCGTCTCCGATCGAGTTGCGATACGCGCCGGTTTCGAGGTCCACCGTGTTGCCGACCTGCGGGAGCTCACCGTCGCTGCCCACCATGCGCCCGTCGGACCAGGCGATGTCGTAGACCTTCTCCTGAGCCTTGCCGTTCTCGTCGAGCCAGCCCTTGACCATCTGGATCCGGTCCAGGTTCGCGCCGACCGGGTCTTTGATTGCGTAGACGAGAAACCGAGGCGCCTTGCCTTCGGGTGCCTGGGTCAGGTCACCGCCCATGGGCACGCCGGCCGCGTAGCCGATCTCCGCGAGCTCTTTCTTCTCAGCGTCTCCGGCCGAAAAATTCCAGCCGCCGAAAAGCCGTACGCGAATCCGCGGACCGGTCGTTGCATACACCTCTTTACGCCGAAACGCGTCGAACAGGGCCGTGCGTTCGTTGGCCCCCGCCCAGACGCCGGCCATTCCGGAGGCAGACATGTCCGCGCCGAAACCCTTGATGCCGATGAACTCGTCAAATCGATTTGCAGGAGTCGAATCGAAGGCCGTCTTCCCGTGGAAGTTGTCTTCCTCGGCCGAGGACATGGCCGTGTGCGAGTCGGTCGAGCCGATCATGCCGAACTTGTACGGGTTTGCGCCCACCTTTGCTTCGAGCTCGAGACCGCGCATGAGCCCCGTGCGAACGAAGTCTCCGGTGCTGACGCTAGCCTTGACTCCCTCGGCGAGTGCCTCGGTGTCAATCGCATGGCTGAACGGCTCGAACGCGGCGAACTCGTCGTTGGGCGAGAGAATCGGGTCGGTTTCGGAGTCGCCCTTGATCTGCGTGACCTCGACGACCTGTTCCCACTTCATTCGCATGCGCGCGTATTCGGCGGTGATGGGGCGTCCCTCGCTGTCGACGTCGTTGAACATCAGGCCGCCGCTGATGTTCGAATTATGAGGGATGGCCGTGAACGTTGCGCCGGTGCTCGAAGACGTTTCTTCGAGCCAGGCCCAGAGGTCTTCCGGGTTGGCGCTATCGAATGAGCTGTACGGAATGAACTTC
>JBLYYU010000264.1:0-25073 GCA_048550275.1 Polyangiales bacterium | reverse complement strand
ATGACCGGGGATTCGCCGTGCAGCTTCTTCAGCTCTACCCACGGATTCTGCTCGGCTGCGTTGATCACCGCCCTGGCGCCGAGCTGACGCGCCAGATCCAGTCGCCGCGGCGAGAGATCGATGGCGACGACATCGGCAATACCGCGATCCCGGAGG
This sequence comes from Polyangiales bacterium, assembly GCA_048550275.1. Classification (GTDB taxonomy): domain Bacteria; phylum Myxococcota_A; class Polyangia; order Polyangiales; family Houyiibacteriaceae; genus SG8-38. Next base: position 24,917 of record JBLYYU010000264.1, on the reverse strand, counting down.
GTCGCGATCGCCGAGAGCCCTATCGGGCCGGCTCCAAACACCGCGACTCTGTCGCCGGGCACGACATCGGCACGGTCCACCGCGTTCATACCGACGCCGAGCGGTTCGGAGAGCGCCGCCAAGTGCATCGGGAGCCCGTCGGGAATCCGGAACAGGCTTCCACCATCGGCGGCGTTCCGGACCAGGAGAAGTTGCGTGAAGCCGCCCTCCCCGCCGCCGTTGCCGATCATGTTCCCGGCCGCAGTCGGGTTCAGGACCACTCGGTCGCCAAGGGCCAAGTCGGAAACTTCGGCTCCGAGCGATTCAACCACGCCGGAGAGCTCGTGACCTAGCGGCATAGGGCGCCGGAGCCCACCCATTCGAACGTACCGCACGTCGGTCCCGCAGACGCCACATGCCGCCACCCGAACGACCGCGTCACGCGGACCCGCCTCGGGCGCATCAGCCTCGTCCAGCTGAACCTTGCCGGGACCGTGGATGTTGACCTGCTTCATCATTTCTCCGCCTGGATCGGAAACCGTTGGTAGTAGAAGTCGAATCGCTCGCGCAGAGCGTCCGGGTCGACGCCGAAGTCGCCAAGAAGGTCGTACACGATGCGTCCGTGCTTACCACGTGGATTCTCGTTCATGTAGCAATCGAGCTCGGATTTCGCCTCCCTCGTCATCTCGAGCCCCGCTACCTCGTAGATGCGCTCTACCATCGCCACGTCGTCTGCCATGAACTCGTGAAAGAGGACGTCGATGCTCCGGGACGCAGGCAAGATGTAGCGATCTCGGACGCAGGCGCGGAGGAGATGCTCCACTCGGTCGCTCCAATATGCAGCCACCGCCGCCGGGTCGACCCGAGCTCTCCGCATCCGATCGCCATACGTCAGCATTGTGATCGCGGACGCCACGACCGACACCGGGTCGCGGTGTGTGATCGCAACCGTCGCATCCGGAAACGTCTCGATCAGCGGTCCAAGCTGCTCGAGATGCTGCGGCGATTTCAGAATCCAGCGGTCGGGGCCGCGCATCCACTGAAGCGCCTTGAGCACGTTCTTCATGTATTCGTAGTGCGGCCGTTGGTCGTGCGCGTAGTAGTAATCGCGCCAGCGGGGAACGACCGCGAGCCACTCGGGGAGGAAAGTCGAGAAGTCGAGCGCGCCAAGCTCGATCTCTTCATGCACGTGGTCGGGCGTCATGTCGTGCATGTTCTTCAGCAGCGGCGCGATCTGGCCGAACATCTGGTACTCGCTTGCGCACTTCTGGTACCGAGGGTCCTGCTCTTTGGGCACAGGCGCCTGCGCCGCGTCGGGCACGGGCTCGAGGCTTTCCCAGTAGGGCAGCGAGCGAAGCCGCGAGTCGGCGGCGATCAGGTTCACCAGATGCGTCGTCCCCGAGCGCGGGAGCCCGGCGATGATGATCGGTCGCTCGATTTCGACGTCGAGGATCTCGGGGTGTCGTCGGAGCAGGTCGTGGAAGCGGAGTCGGTTGGCCGCGTAGCGGACCATGTCACCGAACAGCCGGACCTGCCCCATCGGACCGAGATCGATGTCCTCGACTGCAGCCTGGCACCAGACCGCGAGCCGTTCCCGAAAATCTTCCGGGCCGAAATCCGAAAGCCCCGTACGCTTCTGCGCTTCGCCGAGAACTGCGTCTTCGGTGAACTGCACGTCGACGCCGGCGAAGCCATCGATCACCATCTTCTGCATCGGAGTGAGGACGGGGTTGGCCAGGTCTTCGATTCGAATGTCGTTCGCGTCGCCGCTCACCGTGCCTCGTCCTTCTTCGCCGTTTCGAGCGTCGAGCGCAGGCCCGCGAGTTGCTTGCGGAGCCACTGACTGAGCCAGAAGTTCTCGCTCTCGTCGTCCAGCTGTTCGTGGGAAGCGATCATGACCTCGAGCGCCTGGACGTTCTTCGGCGAGGCGGCGAGCGCCGTTTCGGCCAAGTGAATCGCCTGAAGCGGCTCCCCCGCGTCGAGCTTGTCTTTCGCGCGTGCCGCGACCGCGTCCGCGCCGCCCGCCAACTCGACCAAATCCGGATGGACGCTCTTTGCGGGCACCGCATACAGCTCGGTGGTCGAGCTGTGATGGAACCAGCCGGCGTAGTTCTCCCAGATCGCCCGAACACTCCAGGAAACCTTGCCGTATCCCTCGCCGACCTCGAGCTCCGGCGGAAGCTGTATTTCACGCATCAGGGTGTGAACGTCTTTGCCGTGGTTCATGCCGCGCACCGTTTCGTCGTGCACGTATCGAACCGCGTCGCGAAGCCGGGTGAGCTCCTCACGAATCAGCTCCTTCCCGACTACGGGGCCGTGATGCCCGGGCAGCAGCAACTCCGGCTCGAGCGCCAGCACCCGTTCGAGCGAATCGATGAAACCCAGCGCCTCTCGATACCGGTCGCCTCGAACCGTCACCAGATTTGGGAAGTGACCAAAGAGCGCGCTGAAGAGATTTCCGGTGAAGCAGATTCGTTGCTTGGGGAGCCAGATCACCATGGAGTCGGTTGTCTCGCCACCCGGGGTCCAGAGAAGCTCCATTCGAAGCCCGCCGAGCTCGAGCTCGCAGCGATCGTCGAATGTGATGTCCGGCATGGGCCGGGACTGCGCCGGAACTCCCCCTCCTACGTGCTCTTGGATGTACTTCCAAGCGCGGGCGATGGCGCCTGCGAATGCGAAGGCGCTTCGGGAAGCACGGAAGCTGGCGATGCGCCCGTCATCCGCCTGATGCGCCTGGTTGTTCGCGTGGGCGACGACCTCCGTGCCATCGTCACGAAGGAGATCGACGCCGCCGACGTGATCGACGTGCCCCTGTGTAAGCAGGATGTAGCGCACGGGGCTCCGGTCCACCGCGTCGTAGTTCCGCTTGTGAACCGGCGCTTCGAAGCCCATCCCCGTGTTGACGACGATACGCCCGTCCGGGGTCGTGATCAGATACGAGTTGGACAACCCTTCGGACACATAGATGAAGTCGTTGATCGCCCTCGCCTCCGGCTGCGATGCCGGTTGGATGTCGAATCCGCTGGGTCGGGCACGATAGAGAGGGGTCGCGGTCATGGTCTTCCTCTGGGCAGGGGGCCGAGGATAGCTGTGCCTCATCGCTCGTGCTAGAGTCGCGGCTCGCTCGGGGCGCCACGTTGGCTGAGACGAACCCGTCGAACCTGATCCGGTTTGAACCGGCGTAGGGAAGCGATTTATCGGCTTCTTCCCTGCGGGAGGAATACGATGACCGACTTTAAAATCCCCCTGCGTGGCGCACACAACCCGTCGAGCCTGAAGGCAGGCACCTCGCCTGGCTCCTTCGCGAATGCGCCCGACATCGGAGGTCCGCGGACCTTTTCATCGCCGGACACCCCCGGCATGCCGCAGCCGAGCGAGCTGACCGCCTGGGACTTCATGCCCGAGGACTGGAGGCTCGAAGACGGGCGTTGGAAAGCGCCCGAGGGGTTCTCGCCGCGAACGCAACTCGAGCACGCCCGGCTTGGGATCGTGACTCCGGCGATGCGGCGAGTCGCCGAGCGGGAAAGCCATCTGAGCGCCGAACAGGTTCGTGACGAGGTCGCTTCGGGGCGAATGATCATCCCGGCCAATCGGGTCCACCTCGGCTACGAGCTCGATCCGATGTGCATCGGACGCGCCGGTCTCACGAAGGTCAACGCCAACATGGGCGCCTCGCCGGTCTCGTCCGGCACCGACGAAGAAGTCGAGAAGCTCCACTGGGCCGAGCGCTGGGGCGCAGACACCGTGATGGACCTCTCGACCGGTGGAGACCTCGACGCCACCCGAGAGGCGATCATTCGAAGTGCACGCGTGCCGATCGGCACGGTGCCGATCTACTCGATGATCATCGGCCGGAGCATCGAAGAGCTGACCCTGGACGTGATTCTCGAAACCCTGCGGCACCAGGCCGAGCAAGGGGTCGACTATTTCACGATTCATGCCGGCGTGGCGCGGGACCATCTTCGCTTCATTCGCAAACGCCTGATCGGCGTGGTGTCCCGTGGCGGTTCACTGCTCGCCAAGTGGATGTTGCACCACGGCCAAGAGAACCCGATGTACACGCACTTCGAAGCGATCTGCGACGTCATGCGGGAGTACGACGTGTCGTTCTCGCTCGGCGACGGTCTTCGACCGGGCGGCCTGGCGGACGCTACGGACGAGGCCCAACTCGGCGAGCTCGATCGCTTGGGTGAGCTGACCGAGCGCGCGTGGCGCCAGGGTGTGCAGGTCATGGTCGAGGGGCCGGGACACGTTCCGTTCGACCAAATCGAGTACAACATGAAGCTCCAGCGGCAGCGCTGTCATGGCGCTCCGTTCTACGTCCTAGGGCCTCTCGTGACGGACGTCTTCCCGGGGTACGACCACATCACCAGCGCGATCGGCGCGACCTCAGCCGGCTACCACGGCGCCGCGATGCTCTGCTACGTGACGCCCAAGGAGCACCTAGGCCTCCCGAAGCGCGACGACGTCAAACAGGGCTGCATCGCCTACAAGATCGCCGCTCACGCCTCGGATGTCGCTCTCGGCATCCCGGGCAGCCGCGACTGGGACGACGACCTCACCCGGGCCCGCGCCGCCCTCAACTGGGAGAAGCATTTCGACCTCGCGTTCGATAGCGATACCGCCCGCGCCTTCCACGACGAAGACCTGGACGTCGACACCGACTTCTGCGCGATGTGCGGCCACGACTGGTGCTCGGTGCGCATTTCCAAGGAAATCGTGGAGTTCGAATCTGGGAAGGCGAGTGGCTTCGAGCGCGACAGGGTGGTGAAGTCGCCGGCCTTGACACTTGAGCAGCAGGACATCCTTCGCAGCCGCGGGCACCTGACTCCGGACGAAATCCACCGACTCGCCGGCAAGACCAAGAACGCGGTGACAGACGGCGACAAGGCCGCTTGCCACAGCGACTTCGTGAGAGACGAAACCGAGGCGTTTCAGGTCCAGGGCGAAAAACTGCTACAGTTGCGACGCAAGGGGAATGAAGGCGCACCGCCCGTGTAGCGGCGCCAAGAAGGGGTAAGACAATGGGGAAGAAACTGATTCTGGGTTTGATGATCGGTCTGATGGCAATCGCGTTCGGTTGCTCGAAGGAGTCCGGTAGCGGCACCACCGCGCAGTCGCTGGCAAGCTTCGACTTCCCGCTCGAGTCCACCGACGTCGCCAAAGGCACCGAGGTCTACGCCGAGTTCTGCGAAGGCTGCCACCCCGGCGGCGAAGAAGGTGACGGCCCTAAGATCGCTGGCGAAATGGGGTCCCCGGCCGAGATGCGCTGGAAGGTCCGCAGCGGTGGCGACGACATGCCGGCGTTCGGCCCGAACAAGATCAGCGACGCGGACCTCGAGGCTCTGCTGGCCTTCACCGAGACCTTCGGCGCTGTTGCTCGCTAGCTAGTTGTTGCGGCAGTAGCCGTACGGGATGAACTCGTCCTGCTCGGCTCGCGTACGGATGACGACCTCACGCTTGCTGCGTGGCCCCACCCTTGCGCTATGCGGGGGTTGGGGATCGACATCCGTCCAGACCTCGCAATTCAGCCAATCGCGCGTCTTGTTCTTGATGATCACGACATGTCGATAGCCGCCGCTTTGCGTTTGAACCTCGCCTTTGATCTTGTAGTTGCTTCCGGCGTCGGCCGCAGAGCCACCGAGGTGCTGAACCACAGGATTGGCGAGAACGAAGGCGAGCAGGGCCGCTGAGACTAAGCTGATGGTCTTCCTCATGAGGGTACCAGCCTGGTTCAGCCGCCCCGAACCGCAAGCTGACACAGTCCGTAGACCGCTCGGGCCTACGGAAGCGTCTTGCGCGCGAGCTCCGCCGGGTCGTCCCCTGCCCGGAGCGCCTGCATCCAGAAGCTATGACTCTGTGCATCCGAGCTGATGATGTAGTCCCGCAGAGGCGGCCTTCCCCAGGCGTTGTCGCCACCCACCCCGCGTTGGGCGCGATCGAGGTTGAGGTGAACCTGGCCATCGGCATCGAGCTCGTATGGGTGTTTCGCGCCTTCGAAGGCCTCGGTGGCGAACAGAGAAGCGTTGACGCTCAGGAGTGGCGAGCCGACGGCGAGCAGGCCTTCGCCCTCGGAATCCCTGACGGCCACGAAGCGCGCGTCCGTCTTGTTGCCGCTCTCTTGGGGACGGGCATACGGAACGAACTGATCAGCGACCAGGCCCTCGTACAAGCCCACCGGAAGAAGGAGTCGATCCGAATAGGTCGCCTCGGGACCCGGGCCGAACCACTGAACCCGATCGAAGCTTCTGCGCAGGGCCGTTCTCATTCCGAAACGCGGAAACTCCGGGAGACGCTCGTTCGGCGTGAACGACATCTCGACGCCAACCTCGCCCGTTGCGAATACCCGGTACACGAGCTCGAAGAGCGCGTCGATCTCGTCCGCTTGCGCTTCCGCCGTGACCACGGTCACTCCGTCCGAGCCGCTGTCTACGTCGAACGAGGCAACGGAAAGCGCATCGCCAAGGCCTTTCCAGACCGCGGCCCTGCTTCCAAGCGAGTTGCCTCGGTCGTTGTCCGTCATCGCGCGCCAGAAATCCGGCCGAAGCGCTTCAGTCAGGAGCTCGGTCCCATCGGCCGAAAACGATGTCAGCGCGCCGGTGCCCTTGTCGACTCGAACGGCAAAGTTCTCTCCGACGACTTCGACCGAAGCTTCTGTCTGCACGACAGTAAGCGCAGGCGCTCCGGAAGAATCAATTGGCGGTCCAGGGACGGCCGAGGGCAAGAGAAAATCCGCCCACGCTAGCTCGTGCCCGGCATCTGCCCATGGCTTGGCGTCCTTGAGTGTGAACGAGACGCGGAGGCGAGGCTCCGCTCCCGGCGCGACGGCGATTTCGGGCAATGGAACGTCGAGCTCGGCGCGCTCGCCTGGAGCAAGGCTCGGCAGGTCGATCTGGCCTGCGTCGACCTGCAGGCCGTCGATCGTGAATTCGTAGTGGCCTTCCAATTGCTCGGACCAGTCGATGTGGTCGTATCGGTTGGTGACCCGCAGGCGCCCAGCGCCGAGGTCCAGCGCCTCGACCAAAACCGGCTGCATGACTTTCTTCACGACGGCAAGCGCCGGTCGCGGCGTCTGCTCCGAATCGACCAAACCGTTCATGCAGAAATTGTTGCCGTCGATTCCCGCGAACCCTTCGACGTCGGGAGTGGAGGGCCCGAGGTCGCCGCCGTAGCCGAAAAAGGTCTCTGTCGAGGAACCAGGAACGGGCAAACGAATCCCTTGATCGATCCAGTCCCAAATGAAGCCGCCCTGAGCCTGTTCATGCGCGTAGAACACGTCCCAGTACTCCTTCATGTTGCCGTTGCTGCTACCCATCGCGTGCGCGTACTCGATCAGGATGATCGGACGGGGTTGCGGTTGACTCACGTAGTCTTCCACTTGGGAGGCGCCCCAGTACATCGGGCACTGAATATCGCTGTGGTCAGCGACGATTTTGGCCTGTCCTTTCGCCGAACCTTCATAGGACACGATGCGGGAAGGATCGCGTTCGTGGAGCCAGTCGCTCATCACGTCGAATGTCGGGCCCTCACCTGCTTCGTTGCCCATCGACCAAATGATGATGGAGGGATGGTTCTTGTCGCGCTCGACCATGCGCTCGAGGCGCTCCTGGTGCATCGGCTCCCACTCCGGAAATTCTCCGAGGTCAATCCCCAGTATCTCCCAGAGCCCGTGTGACTCGATGTTTGCCTCGTCGACCATGTAGATGCCGTACTCGTCGGCAAGCTCGTACCAGCGTGGCGAGAGCGGAGAGTGGCCGGCGCGGACGGCGTTGAACCCGTGCTGTTTGAGCAGCTTCAGGTCGGTGATCATCTCCTCCTCGGTCACGTAGTGCCCGGTGTCGGGGCTGTGCTCGTGACGATTGACGCCGCGGATCAGGATCGGATTGCCGTTGACCTGGAGCTGCCCATCGCGGATCGCCACGTCACGGATGCCGACATTCTGGACGAAGGCCTCTTTCTCGCCGGATTGGTCCTCGACCACGACGCCCAGAGAGTAGAGATTCGGGGACTCCGCGGACCAGAGCGCCGGATCGGAAATCGACCCCGTCAGCTCGACGCGAGCCTCTCCGCAGGGATCAAGCGTGACGGTTTGGGAGATGAGCTGGGTCTCGCCGACTTGCGCGCGTACCTCGACAGTGGACCCCTCGCGGACGAGTCGTCGCAGGTCGACGAGGACACTGACCTCCGCTTCCGTGTAGGCCTCTTTCAGTACGGCGCTGAATTCGATGTCACGAACCTGCGAGTGCGCACTAGGTGTGAGGTACACGTCGCGGAAGATCCCGCTCATGTTCCACATGTCCTGCTTTTCGAGCCAGGTCCCGTCCGACCAGCGATACACCTGCACGGCAAGGACGTTCGGTCCGTCCTTCAAGAACGGCGTGAGGTCGAACTCCGCGCGGGTCCGGCTGCCCTGGCTATATCCCACGCGCCGGCCGTTGAGCCAGATGTAGAAGGCCGAATCGACACCGTCGAAGTGAACGAAGATGTGACGCCCATCCCAGGCCGGAGGGACCTCGAAGGTTCGCCGATAGGAGCCGACTCCGTTGCCTTCCGAAGGGATTTGCGGGAACTCGAAATCGGACTCTCGCTCTGTGTCGAAGGGATAGTGTCTGTTGAAGTAGATCGGCTCCGCGTAGCCGAGCATCTCGATGTTCGACGGCACGTCGATTGAATCCCAGTTCGAGTCATCGAAGTCGGCGGCTTCAAAGCCCTGCGGGGTCGACTCGGGTGAGGCTGCGAACTCGAACCGCCAGCTGCCGTTGAGCGATTCCCGCTCGAGCTCGGCCCGCACGTCGTCATCTAGCGGTGCAAGCGGCACGAACGAGGCACGCGGCCGCTCCCGATTGACCGAGGTCACCTCGATGTTGTTCCAGAGAGGCTCCGCTTCGTCGGGCCAGGCCACGTCGCCGACATTGCAAGCGCGGCCATTGGCGTTCCCAGCGGGCTCGCTCGTGCAAGCCGCTAGGACGGATAGAAAGGAGCAAAGAGCGATCAGGCTCAAACGGGAAACGGTAAGTAAAGACAACGGAAACACCTCGCTGCCGCCACTTACTCTAATGGCTGATACCAGGCAATCCCGCAGGCTCCCCAGTCACCGTCCCGCGCACGTTCTCGGCCCCCGTCTTAGCCCTGACTCAGCCGGTACACCTTGATGTTCCGCTCCGTCCTCTTCACGTAGGACTTCATCTGCGGAATCGTCTGGGCGATCTTGGGCCAAAGAATGGCCTTCTCCGAGTCGGTCAGGCGCGTCGCGACCACCTCGCGACTCTCAGAGCCGAGGAGGATTCTCGCCGCCGGGTTCGCGTCGAGGTTGTGCGACCAAGCCGGATGATTCGTTCCACCGAAGTTACTGGCGACGACGAGAACGTCCTCGCCGTCTTCGGTGTAGCCGAGTTGGACGGTGCGTGACTTCCCCGACTTGCGGCCGACGGTGGTCAGAGTCAGCTGGGGAATCGTGAGCGGTCCGGTGCTCGTGAACCGGCCTCCACTGAGCTTGTAGAGCGCGGGGTCCACACGGGCGGCGAAGGTCTGGGCGATCCAGCGGCCGACAGGAGTGACGGAGAACTTGTTGATGAAGTCGCGGTAGCTCATGCGGTCGTTATAGACCGAGCCAGCTGCGCGCGTCCAAGGGACGAGTCCCGCGCCTCACCTCGAAGAACAGAATCGAGTCGGGGCCGCCCGCGTCGAGCGTGCCGACGCGCGCACTCATGCCAACCCAGTCCCCGACCTCGACGTCGGTCCCGCCGAGCCCACCGTAGACGCTGTAGAAGCTGCTTCCGTGGTCGATGATGACCATGAGTCCGTAGGCGCCATAGTTGCGTGCGAAGGCCACCCTACCGTCGGCGGCCGCCCTCACCGGACCGCCCGGACGTCCGTAGAACTCGAGGCCCGCAGCCCCTTCGCGAGAGCTCTCGCCGATACGCATCGAGCCCTGCACGGGCAGCGCGAGCTGTCCTCGCATCTGGGCAAAGCCCTCGCCCAAGTCGTCCATGTCCCCGGAGACGCGAATGCGCCCGTAGCTCACACTCGGGTTTTCGCGCGGGGTGTCTTGGCGTTCGCCGCGGAGTGTTTCTTCGAACAGCGAGGCGCTGCGACTGCTGTGCTCGAGCTCGGTCTTCTTGGCTTCGAGCGAGTGAATCGCGAGCTGTGACTCCTCAAGCGCTTTGGTGAGCTCCTCTTTCTCGAGCCGCAACGCGGTGCCACGCTCGCCGAGGAACTCCATCGTGTCGAGGTCGCTCTTGACCATCCGTGAAAGCCGCTGGACCCGCGCCAGATGACCCATCAGCGAATCAAAGCCTCCCGCGACCGGAAGCATCCCCGAACGCCGAATCCGGTAGAGGGCGCGCGCGCGCTCGTGCAGGCGCTCCTCCGCCTCCTCCCGCTTGTCGGCGAGAGCGGAGATCTCGGTGTCGATCTGCGCCTGCCTCGTTTGAGCGTGCTCGACACGCGCGAGGTTCTCGGCGATCTCTCCTTCGACCGCGCTCACGTCCGTGAGGCCGCCGATCCCCAGATCCTGCTCGGCCGCCGCGCCCGCCGCGACGGCGAGGACCCCAACGGCAATCCAAACCCAGAATCTGCTTTTGATTTTCATATTAGACCGAGAGGTAACGTCGCACCGAGACGGCGCTGCCGACCGCACCGATGAAGGCTCCGCCCACGAGAAGCGAAACGAGCGTCCAGACGCCGAGGAACACCACCCGGCTTCCGGTCAAGGCGGCAAGCGTCGAGTCGACGGACTCGTGCAGAGCGAGGTATCCCACTAAGAGTGCAAGCACCGCGAGGAGCGCCGAGGCAAAGCCTTGGAACATCCCTTCCAACACAAAGGGCCCACGGACGAATCCGTTCGTGGCTCCGCAAAGCTTCATGACCTCGATTTCCTGGCGCCGCCGCGCGACCGCCAGACGAATGGTGTTGCCGATGACCGCGATGACACAGAACATCACCAGGAGCGCCAAGCCCAGGGCGAGCATTCGAGCGCCCCAGAGCAGCTGGTCGAGCTTCTGGAACCAAGCGCCGTAGCTCTCGACGTCGCTCACCGCTCGGAACTGCCCGAGCCGTGTCGCGATCGACTCGCTGCGTTCGCGATCGACCCCTTGAACCAGCGTCACCTCGAGTGAGGCCGGAAACACATCGGACGGGAGCGTGCTCAGGTCTGCGCCGACGTCGGCCTCCTCGAGAAAGGAAGTTCGCGCCTGAGCCGGCGTCACGTGCGTCACCTCGTTGACGTCGGCCAAGCCTTCGAGAACCACTCGGAGCTGCGCGATGTCCTGCGCGTCGGCGCCGTCCTTTAGAAAGACCGTGATACGACCGCTCTGGCCCCAGCGTGTCGCTGCAGCGTCGAGATTGGTCACGCCGAGGAGCGTCGCCCCAAGGCAAATGAAGGCGACCGCCAAGCTCGTGACAGCTACGACGTAGAGGCGCCGCTCCTCGCGTAGCCCCCGTCTCGCCCGGGTGAGTGCGTTCTTCAGGTCCATCCGTTCACCCCGCCATCGTGTGAATGCCGCTGCCCGGCCAATGCTTCAGCCCCTGTTGGGCCTCGAGCACGCGGCCCTCGTCGATTGAGATCAAGCGGTGGTCCCGCTTGGAAATCAGAGAGTGGTCGTGCGTAGCGAAGAGCACGGTCGTCCCGGTCGAATTGATCTCTTCGAAGAGAGTCAGAATGTCGATAGCGAGGTGCGGGTCGAGGTTTCCGGTCGGCTCGTCCGCCAAGATGAGCGCAGGCTCCGGAACGATGGCCCGTGCGACCGCAACACGCTGCTTCTCACCGCCGGAGAGATTGCTCGTCAGCTCGGGACCGCGACCGGCAAGGCCGACCCGCTCCAGGGCTTCTGCAACACGCGATCGGATGAGTCGCTTCGGCATCGCCACGATTTCGAGCGCGACGGCGACGTTCTCGAAGACCGTCCAGTGATCGATGATGCGGAAGTCCTGAAACACTACGCCGAGGTTGCGGCGCAAGAACGGAATCGACTTGTCGGTCAGCCGACCGATGTCTCGACCGCAGAAGAGCACTCGCCCTTCGTCGACCGTGAGCTCGCGATAGACGAGCTTCAACAGCGTGCTCTTCCCCGCGCCACTTGGCCCGGTGATGAACGCGAACTCGCCTCGCTCAACCTTCAGGTCGACACCCCGCAGTGTCGGCTGATCCGGTCTGAAGAATTTGTAGACGTCCTCCAACACCAGAATCGGCTTCGACAACTGGGGTTGGCTCGCGCGTGCGCCAGCCCGGAAGAACGGAAACGGGCGAACTACCTTGGTTTCCTGCATAGAGTCCCGCTAACCCGTTCAGCTCCCCCCGGGCAAGAAATCGGCCAACAATCCGTGGTTGCCGGAGACCGGGAGGCCGCTAGAGTGCCGGCACGATGGGCGAGCGAGCGGTCTTGTACGAGGCAGCAAACCGGATCGGGACGATCACTCTGAATCGTCCCGAGGAGCGGAATGCGATGACTCCCGAGCTTCTGGACGCGTTTTCGGAAGCGATTTCCGAGGCCATCGCGGACCGGGAGATCCGCTGCCTGGTCATCACCGGCAAGGGCCACTGCTTCAGCGCCGGAGCGAATCTTCGCTCGTCGCTGCAACGCAGCGATCTCGGCAAACCGTCGAGGGAAGCCTCGTTCGCCATGTACGAGCCTTTTCTCCGGGTGCTCGACGTCGAGGTGCCCGTGGTCGCGGCGATGAACGGCCATACCGTTGGCGGCGGATTTGGTCTCACGCTTCTCGCCGACATCCGAGTCGCCAATGTCGATGCCAAATATGGCGCCAATTTCGCGCGCTTGGGGATCCATTCTGGACTCGGCATCAGCTACACGCTCCCCCGGCTGGTCGGCCCGGCACACGCATCAGAGCTACTCTTCACGGGGAAGCTAATCCTTGGCCGAGAAGCACTCGAGATCGGTTTGGCGACGCACGCGGTCGAGGGCGACCAGGTCCTGCCGACGGCCCTAGGGATCGCTGAGGCGATCGCGGGGTCTGCTCCGGCGGCCGTCCAGCAGATGAAAGCGTCGATCCGGCGCGGGCTCCGATGGGAGATTCGGGAGGCGGCACTCGAGGAAGCCGGTCTCCAAGCAGCGAGCCTCGACACGGAAGACGCCAAGGAAGGCATTGCCGCGATTCTAGAGAAGCGTGATCCCGAGTTCACCGGGCGATAGATTGATGCTGACCGTCCCGAAGCTGCCGATACCCATGGACGCCGTCCCCGAACGGCTCCGGCGATTCGCCGACCCGAACGCGCCCGGGCCCGCGAAGATGATGGCAGCAAGAGGCATGGTGCCGGTCAAGGGTGGCGACCTCGTCATGCTGCTCGCCCAGCTCAGCGTGGACGACGACCCCAGCGTGTCCGACTTCGCGGGGGGCACGCTCGACGGTCTGCCGGAGAACGTCCTTTTGCCGGCGTGCCAGGAAGAGCTGCATCCGGCCGTCTTTCACGAGCTCGCGGTCCGATTCTTCAAGAACGACGAGGTTCTCGCGCGCCTGGTTTCCAATCACGCGGTCGCCGACGCCACCATCCGCACGATTTCGACCCACTGCGCCGAGCGCATCACCGAAATCATCGCGACCAACCAGCAGCGCCTCTTGGGAGCGCCCCAGATCATCGAAGCACTCTACAAGAATCGGAACACCCGAATGTCGACGGCCGATCGTATCGTCGAGCTCGCGGTGCGGCACGACGTCGAGCTGACGGGCATCCCGATGTTCGAGGAGCTCAAAAAGGCCATTCAAGGTCAGCTGATCCCCGAGCCGAGCGAGGAGCCGCTCCCCTCCGACCTGTTGTTCGCGAACGCACTGGCGGAAGATGACGAGCGAGACGCGGTCGAGCGAGACCAGATCGACGGCACCGAAGAAACGAAAGAGGAATTCGTTCCTCTTCAAACGAAGCTTCGCTCCATGAACGTCGGTGAGAAGATCCGAATGGCGCTCCTCGGGAATGCCGCCGCCCGGTCGATTCTCGTTCGGGACCCGAACCGAGTGGTTTCAATGGCGGCGATCGCTTCACCGGCGATCAGCGAAAGCGAAGCCAAGAATGCGGCCCAGAGCCGAGAGGTCTCGGAGGATGTGCTCCGTTACATCGGCAGGAAACGTGAGTGGCTTCGGAGCTACGAAATCAAACGCTTCCTCTGCAACAATCCCAAAACGCCGATCGCGATTTCGATGACCTTCCTCAATCACCTCCGGCGAAACGATCTTCGCGCTCTGTCGCGGAGCCGCGGCATCCCGGGCCCTCTGAAACAGGCCGCGAAACGTCGCTCCAAGCAGTTCCAGTAGACTATGAGCTTTCTGAAGAAACTCTTCTCGGCAGACACCGAGGCACTCGCAAAGAAGGCGGACGCCCTATACGAAGAGGGTCTCTTCGGCCCGGCGAAGCTCGCGTATGAGAAGGCGCTGGCCGCCGCGCCAAAAGGCGCAGAGGCAGCGCTGAACGAGAGAGTCCGCCAATGCACCGACGGCATCGCCCGAGTTCGGATCGACGAGGCGAAGGCGTATCTCGCCCAAGGCTCGATCGAGCTCGCCGAACAGGAGCTCGAGGGAGCGATCGAGGTGGCCTCGGGCGAAGCGCTGATGAACGAAGCCCAAGCGCTCCTCGATGGGCTCGAGGCGAAAGAGGCTAAGGCACAAGCCGAGGCGCCCGAGATGACGGACGAAGAGCGGGTCGCACTCTTGATGGGCCAATGGCAGGAAGCCCAGGCCAACGAGTACGAAGGCTACGGCGACGCCTTGATCGACGCCCTGCTCGCGATGCAGCGTGAGGATTTCATCGGCGCGCGAGACTCGCTCGAATCGATCCTCGGAGACGCCAAGGAGCCTCGGTACCTTTGGCTCGAGGTCGGCCGCGCTCGCCTGCTCACCGAGGACCCGAGCGGCGGAAAGGCCGCCCTGCAGAGCTTCCTCGGGGCCCTGCCCGAGGACGAAGGGGGCGAAACCAAGCTCGGCGCCAACCTCGCCCTCGCCCGCCTGGCCGACGAGGCAGGGGACTTCGAGGAAGCCATGAAGTACTTCGAAGCGGCGGTGAACACGCTTCCGGAGGACTATCGGCCCTACCTCGCGATGGGGGCTTTCCTTCGCGACAAGGGTCACGCCGAAGAGGCTCTCGCGGTGCTCCAGAGCTCGCTCGAGCTCAGCAAGACCGCAGGCGTCGACTGGCGCCTCCTCGAGGAGCTCGGCCTCGCTTCCGAGCTCGCGGGCAAACCCGACGAAGCGCTGAGCTTCTTGCAGCAAGTGATCGAGTTCTTTACGAACCACCAGATCACCGATTACCCGCCCATCAGCGCGACGACGCTCGCCAAGCTCTACGAGGCGGAGGACCGTTTGGACCGAGCGGCGGATCTCTATCGAGCGCTGAGCCAGGGCACCGACGTGGAACACCACGCCTTGTATCACTACGAGGCGGGCCGGCTGCTCCACGCTCTCGAGCTCGAGGACGAGGCGCGCCGGATGCTCACGCGAGCTGAGGCGCTCGTCGGCGCAGAAGACTCGGATCTCAGGCACAAGATCGCGGCGTTATTGCAGCCGTAGTCGCTATTCCTCCGATTTCGCTTCAGTTTTCGGCCCGATGACGGGCTCCGAATCGGTGCTATCTTCATAGGGCGTAGCGGCGTGGACCGGGAATCTACCTGGCCGCGACCAAAGCGAAGCAACCCCATGACCCGAAGAGACGCACCTGACGCGCGGCCCGTCACCGTCCCTCGTCTGCGCAAAATGAAGCGCGACGGAACCCGGATCTCCATGGTGACCGCGTACGACGCCACCTTCGCGCGGATGTTCGATGACGGAGGCATCGACGTGCTACTGGTCGGAGACTCGCTCGGAATGGTCGTACAGGGGCAGGACTCCACGCTTCCGGTGACAGTCGACGAGGTGATCTACCATTGCCGAGCCGTCGCGCGGGGCACGAAGCGAGCCCACATCGTCGGCGACATGCCCTTTCTGAGCTGGCAGGTCAGCGTGGAAGACGCCCTGCGCAACGCTGGCCGCTTTCTTTCCGAGGGTGGCGCTCATTCGGTCAAGCTCGAAGGCGGAGTCGATGCGGCGGCCACAATCGCGCGCATCGTGAAAGCAGGCATCCCGGTCATGGCCCACGTTGGGCTCACCCCGCAGAGCGTTCACGCGATGGGCGGCTTTCGGGTTCAGGGAAAGACCGAAGAGACCGCCGCGCGGGTCTTGGCCGACGCGAAGGCCGTCGCGGAAGCCGGCGCCTACAGTTTGGTCCTCGAAGGCATCCCCACGGACCTCGCGCAGCGCATCACCGAGGCTGTGAATATTCCGACAATTGGTATCGGGGCCGGACCGCACTGCGACGGCCAAGTGCTGGTCTGTTACGACCTGCTCGGCCTGACCCCCGACCTCAAGCCGAAGTTCGTGAAGCGGTACGCCGAGTTCTTCGAAGACGGAGTCGCGGCCGCACGCCGCTATGCGGACGAAGTGCGAGCAGGCGCATTTCCCAGCGAGGAATACAGCTTCGGCAACGTGAAGAAGAACGAAGACCCCGCATCGGGTCTCAGCTTGGTTCGACACGTTCGCCCAGCGTACGGGCCCAAGGCATGACCCAAGTCTTGCGCAAGCCGGCCGAATTTCGGCGGGCCTGCGAGGACGCGCGCGCTGCAGGCCACCGTGTCGGTCTCGTGCCGACGATGGGGGCACTGCACGAGGGACACTTCTCGTTGGTCGACGAAGCAAGAGCGCGCGCGGACTTCATTGCGCTGACCATCTTCGTGAACCCTCTGCAGTTCGCCCCGGGAGAGGATCTCGACCGCTATCCGAGAACGTTCGAATCCGACCTCGAAGGCTGCCGGAGTCGTGGGGTCGACCTGATTTTCGCACCGGAACCCGACGCGATGTACCCGCAGCAGTTCCAGACCGACGTGGCGGTCAAGAACATCACGCAACCTCTCGAGGGGGAGTTCCGTCCGAGTCATTTCGACGGCGTCACGACGGTCGTAGCCAAGCTCTTCAATCTCACCGGCCCCTGCACCGCCGTGTTCGGGCGCAAGGATTTTCAGCAGTGGAAGATCCTCTCCCGAATGGCGCTGGATCTAGACATGCCCGTCGAGGTGGTGGGCTGCCCGATCATTCGGGAGCCCGATGGCTTGGCCCTCTCGTCGCGCAATCGATACCTGAGCACAAAGGACCGAGAACGGGCGCTCGCCATCGTCGAGGGGCTGCGGGCCGCTTACGACGCCTGGCAGGACGGTGAGCGCGACACTGTCCGGCTGGGAGATCTCGCCGCCGAACCCGTGCACAGGCGGTTCGACCGCGTCGACTACGTCGCGGCCGTCGATCCCGAGACCCTCATCGCGCCCGACGCGTCCCCCGAGACGCTCTTGGTCGCGGCCGCCGCACACCTTGGAAACACGCGATTGATCGACAACCTGGTGCTCGGCCGGGACCCCCGTCCCTAGGTTGGCCGCGATCATGACGTAGGCTGGCGCTTGGCGTATGCTGAACCCATGAGTCGACCACCTACACCCCAGCTCAAAGCAGACCACCTGGCCGACATCGGCCTCTTCGGGGGACTCAGCCGGGAAACACTGGAAAATCTGGCCACCTCGCTGCCGACCACGCGCGTAGAAGCGGGCGAAATCGTCGTCGAGGAAGGTGACGAGTCCATGCGAATGTTCGTCGTCATCGCGGGAGAGCTCGAAGTCGTGAAGCGCGGCGAGTCGGGCGGAGATGTACGCGTCGCCGTCCTCGGACCGAGCGACTGGTTCGGGGAGATGTCGATCATCGACGTGCAGCCGCGCTCTGCCAGCGTGCGCGCCGTCGCGCCCACCTTGGTGCTGGCTATCACCGCCGATCACGTCGAATCCCTGCTCTACCGCCACAACGTCAAGGACTACGCGCTATTCATCATGAATATCGCGCGCGAGCTCAGTCGCCGACTTCGAGTCGCCGACGGGATTCTCGCTCAGTTCTACGCAGCGCTCTCGCATCAGTACGGCCCGACGCCGAAGGGCTGATGAACCGTTGGAAAGCCGCGCTGCTCTTCGTCTCCGGCGTAGTCCTTGGAGCTGTTGCATGGGCGGCCTCTGACCTCGCAATTCTTTCGTTCACGAACGAAATGGACCTCTCCGCGGAGGACGTCGATGGGACTCCCGTCTACGACGCCACACCGATTCGCGAGTTGAAGGACCTGACGCCGGAAGAACGCGACAAGTTCTTCCCAATCTGGGGGCGCGCGTATTTCGGCGTTTCGAACTTCAAGCTGAACGACCAACAGGGGCGGACCGTGCTCAAGGTGAAGAGCCTCCGCGGCAACTTCAATCTAGACAAGCTCCGAACCGGCGTCTACCGGGGCTCGGTTCGTATCGCCGAAGAAATCGACCTCTGGCTCTATCGAGCGCCCTCCGGCGAGGTTTCGATCGCCGAGGCGTTCGGCGCGACCCCTACCGCGGTGAAGCACGACTTGGGCCTGGATATTCCTCTCGGCGATTGGACGATGGAGGTCGGGCCCGTCAGGGTCGGGCGCACCAGGCTCCACATCATGATGACCGACACGCCCGTGGTGATCGAGCTCCACGACGCCACCGTGTACGCCCAGCAACGCCCCGGAGAGAAAGCCCCCAAGATCTTCATCACCAAGGCCAGAGCCCAAATGCTCGAACCCAAGCCGCTCCCGAACCCGATTCAGATTCCGCACGCGCACGCTGTCATCTCGCTGTCCGGTACGCCGCTGGTCGACCTGAGCGCCGTTGCCTGTGTGAACCGCGAGCCACTGCGGGTTCGCGTCGTCGTCCCGACGAAAGTCAGCCGCGTCTTCATCACGGGCAACGCAGCAAGCGTGAGCGGCGGCCTCGGCCTGATGGGGCTCAAGATCGCCGGGGAGATCGAAAAGGAGCTTGAGGTGAAGTCCGGCCCCGTAAAGATCCGCGAGAAGGTCGACTGCAGTGGGCGCAGGATCGTCAAGATCGACGCCGACGGCAATGTGATCGAGGACTAGCGACTACATCACACCCGGCGGTGGGCTGGTCAAACGCTTGAAATCGACGTGCTCCTTGAGCGCTTCGAGAATGATAGTAGCGGTTTCCTCGATGGCGCAGTTGGTCACGTCGATCACCATCCAGTCGGGGTTGTCCCTGATGATGCCGTGCGCGTACTCCAGCTCGGCTTTGACGTGGTCGCGAAGACCGTAGTTCGCATCTGCCGGCATCCCGAGCGATTGCAGACGCTGCTTTCGAATGTCCATGAGCTGGTCGACCTCGATCGTCAGACCCACGACCCGGTAACCTGGCATCTCGTACAGCTCTTTCGGCGGTTCGACGCCGAGCACGAGGGGAACGTTGGCAACCTTGAGCCCGCGCCCTGCGAGGTATGTCGACAAGGGAGTCTTGCTGGTTCGGCTCACGCCCACCAGCACGAGGTCCGCCTTGTGCAGGTTTCGTGGCTCCTTGCCGTCGTCGCTCTTGACCGCGAACTCGATGGCCTCCACGCGGCGAAAATACTCCTCGGAGAGCGGCATCTCTGCCGTCGGGATGTTCACCGGGTCCGCCATCAGATGCTCGCCGATGTGGCTGATCAGCGCGCCAATCACGTCGACGTACCGAACGCCGAGTTTGTCGGCCTGCTGTTTGAAGTGATCGCGTAGATTGGGACGCACCAAGGTGAATACGACCATCGCTCGGTCGACCGCGGCCTTTTGAAGGACGGCGCTCAGGGCGCGTCTGTCACGGACCCGGCGCTCGATTTTGAGCCGGATGCCGTGATCGGGAAACTGAAGGAGTGTGGCTCGGGTCACCCGCTCGGCGGTCTCGCCGGTCGAGTCACTGACGACGTAGATGACCTTCCCATCCATCTGGGCTGAGCTCAGAGGCGACGGCCCAGCTTGCGCCCGTGCATCCGGTTCACGCGACGACGGTTCTTGGCCTTGCGCTTTGCGTTGCGGCGGGCCGCCTTGTTGCGCTTGCGGGCTCGGTCGCTGTTGACGATGTTCAAGTACATGAATTGCTCCTAAGGCCGGTGTCTAAGGGATGCCAGGACGGTCCGCAAGCGCTCAGCGCTCAGGAGCCGGCGGTGCATTCACCGAGGGCAGTGCAGGTCTCTCCGGCCCGAGATTCGCAGTCTTCCAGGCAGAAAGCACGCAAACCGTGTCGATGTTGAGCGGATCGCCTTCCAGGTCGGCGCCAGCTGCCCATCCACGCAATTGGGCATTTCGCGATGAAAACCGCTATCAGAGTGCTCAGCGGTCGCGTTTCGGAACTAACAACCAGTAGTCCAAGTCGAGCACCACGCTCTTGTCATAGACTTCTCTGCCGTCCTTGGAGACCTTCAGAGGGAAGCCCGCGTCGGTCGGCCGAACGTCTTTGAGCGCCACGAGGCGTACGCGGAGCGCGCCGCAGTCGCTCCTGCCCGGGATATCTGCCTTGCCGAGGATTTCGCTGTACGCGTAGATGGTGTCGCCGGCGAAGGTCGGGTTCGCGTGGGCGCCCCCGTTCCATGCGAGGATTCCCAGGACTCTCTCCATGCCATTGAAGGAAAGCGATCGTGCGACGCTGATCACGTGGCCGCCGTACATCAAACGGCGACCGAACCGGGTGTCTTTCGTAGCAACGGCGTCGAAATGAACCTTCGCCGTGTGTTGGTAGAGGCGCGTCGCCGTAGCGTGCTCCGCTTCCTCGATCGTCATCCCGTCGACGTGGTCGATCTTCTCGCCAGCTTCGTAGTCTTCAAAGTAGGCGACTCCGCCCGAGGGCCAGTCTTCGTAACCGCTGAGGTCGAGGTTCGACGGAACGACGAGATCCGCCGGGGGTACTTCGCTCGGCATGGCCGGACGGTCGGCCGCGCCGGTGGGCGTCGCCGGGTCTCGCTTGTGCACCATCACCCAGCGGTAGTACTCGAGGACCGCCTCGCCGCGCTGGTTGGTGCCAACCGTCTTCACCCAGACGACGCCGGTCTTCCCGTTGCTGTTCTCCTTCTTGCCGACGACCTCGGAGACGGAGCGCAATGTGTCACCAGGGTAGACGGGCTGAAGGAAACGCACGCCCGCGTAGCCGAGGTTGGCAACGGCGTTGAGGGATACATCGTTGACCGTCTTGCCGAACACGATGTGGAAGGTCAGCAAGTCATTGATCGTCTCTCGCGGGTGGCCCAGTGAACGCGCGAATTCGGCGGAGCAGTGCAGCGGATAGCGGGAGCCCGTGAGCCCGATGTAGGCCGCCGCCTCGCCCTCGGTGATCGTTCGGGGCACCGCGTGGACGAGCTCTGCGCCCACCTCGAAATCCTCGAAAAAATTGCCTGGATTGGTCTTGGCCATGTCTTTTTCCTCGCTTACGAAGGCCGGACTCTAGCCCGTAAAGCTGGTACTGTCGCGCCGCCGAAGGCCCGCTATGCGCCTCGGAAAGCGCGGCGAAACGCCGCGAGAGCGGCTTCACTTTACGGGGTAGTCCCCGCATCGGTTTGGATGCTATCTAGGGGCGCGATGAATGCGGGGAAAGAGCGAGCGCGGATGGTGGACCAGCAGCTTCGACGCCGGGGCATCGGCGACACCCGAGTGCTCGCCGCGATGGGGGAAGTGCCCCGTGAAGCGTTCGTCCCGGAGGCGAACAAGCCGGATGCCTACGCCGACGGCGCCCTTCCCCTGTCTCACGGCCAGACGATCTCTCAACCGCTGATGGTCGCCATGTCGGCAGAGGCGCTCCAATTGAAGGGCGACGAAACCGTTCTCGAGGTCGGGGCGGGCTCCGGCTACCAGGCGGCAATCCTCTCGAAGCTGGCGAAGAAGGTCTATGCGATCGAGATCATTCCCGAGCTGGTCTCGAACGCGCGCGCCGTGATCGAATCGCTCGGGATCGACAACGTCGAAATCATCTGTGCCGACGGACGGAAAGGCCTACCCGAGCACGCCCCTTTTGACGGCATCGTAGTCGCAGCAGCCGCCGAAGAGGTTCCCCGGGCGCTGGTCGAGCAACTCGCCGAGGGCGGCCGGCTCGTGATCCCCGTGGGCGGAAAATGGGGACAATCTCTTCAGGCTTCGCGCAAACGTGAGGGCAAGCTCGAATCGGACGAGCTCTGTCGATGCGTCTTTGTGCCGCTGGTCTACGGAAGCTAGACTCCGGCCGCCAAGGAGCAATCAATGAGCATCATCCTGTTTCGGTATCTTCACTTCCTAGGGATCACCTTTTGGATCGGCACTGCCGTAGCGGTGGCCATCGCGGCTTCCGCGCCGACGCCCTGGGAGAGCGGCCTGGCGCAAGCGCTTCGCAAAGTGACGGCGCGCGTCACGACGCCGGCGATGCTCCTCGCGTTCGCAGGAGGCGTCGGGATGCTGGTGCCGAACTTTGCGGAGCAGTACGCGAAACAAGGCTGGATGCACACCAAGCTCGCGCTCTTGCTCGCGCTCGCGGGCGCAACGGGCGTGCTCACTGGCAAGCTCCGCAAATGGGCGGAGGGGCAAGAAGTCACTCCCGGCGTCTTCGCGAAGCTCTCCTGGGCGATTTCGATCTTGTCCATCCTGATCGTGACCCTCGCGGTTTTTCGCCCCTTCTAGTTGAGCGCGGATTTCGACATGCCCGAAGAGCACGTCGAATCGGCATCCGGCACCCGGGCCTGGCGAAGCACCTCGACCGCTCGATCCGAACCGGAACGTACTGCGTCTACGATCCCTAGCCGTAGCGATCGAGGCGAGGCGGCAGCAAGTACGGATACGGTTTGCGCAAGAGCGTTCGATGCACCCAGCGGTCGGCGCGTCGAGCGGCTTGGACGAACGCATAGGTCTGCGCATCGCTCTTATAGTGCGCACGAATTTCCCGCTCGGTGATCGGCGGCGAAAGCTCGAAGACCTCGTTGGCCAGCGATATCAACGGAGGAAAGATGTCGCCGAGGCCTTCCTTGATGAGGTTCCCGAGGAAGTCCATCGCCTGCCCGCGGGTCGAATGGTAGTTCTCGAGGATCCCGCGAAGCAGAAACCGATTCACGATCGCGCGGACGGGCCCCGGCAGGGCCCGGGTTTGCGAGATGAAGTCGAACATCTCCTCTCCCTTCTCGTCCCGAAGAAACGGAGTGCCAACGTCCAAGTAGCGCAAACGATCATCTTCGATCGCCCAGTTGGAGAGCTGGCCGTCCGGGGCCAGCTCCGGGGTAACCGAGTCGCGAATGCACTCGAAAATGCGGCGAACATGGGGCGTGGCCTCTTCGGCGGACTTGCCGCGCAAGAAATCGGGGCCGAGGGTACCCGGCGCGAGCAGGGGTTGTACGCAATAGAGAACGCAGCCATCGGGACGGTCCAAAAGCGGCGTCTCAGTCTCGACGACGTCGATTCCGCAAGCCCTGAGCCGCTCGACGTACAAGGCGATCACCGACGCGGCATGTTCCGCCGCAGCGCGCGAAGAGAACGGCACCAGGCGCTTGCAGGCAAGATCGCCGTGTGGCGTCGTGAGCTTGACGGCCAGCGTGACCTCTCCGTATCCGATCACTTCGAGAGCCTCCGGGTTGGAATCTCGAACGGCTTCGAAGAGCCCCTCTTCAAATGCTTCGATTTCGCTGATGCTCGCCAACGCCACTACGCGAACGCTTTCGTCATCCGGGAGATTAGGTCCTCTGCTTCATCATCACTCAGAATCAAGGGCGGCAGGAACTGAAGGACGCTGCGGTCGTTGCCGGCCGGAAAACAGAACACACCTTGCTGCATGACGCGAAGAAGGGCCCCGAGCGCCTCCCCCTCGCTCGCGAAGCGCAAGCCCATGAAGAGGCCACGTCGCCGAAGCTCGAACGGCAGCGGCTCGAACGCTTCGGCAAACCGCTCGGACAGGGCGCTCACGCGGTCGAGAAAGCCGGGCGCGCCTACGATGTCGAGGACGGACTGGGCCGCGACGCAGCCGAGCTCCGCGCCGCCGTAGGTCGAGATGTGCACGAACGGATTGGCCTCCGAGTCGAGAACCTCGTGCATCTCGCGGGTCATGAGGGTTGCTGTTATTGGGTATATTCCGCCGGACAGGCCTTTCCCCGTGATGAGGGCGTCAGGCGTGACGCCTTCGTGCTGAATTCCCCACCAACGGCCCGTACGACCGAGACCGGTCTGCACCTCATCGACGAGCAAGAGCGCGCCCCGCTGATCGCAGAGCTCGCGGATCGCGCTGAAGTAACCCGGATCTGGAATCGGCATGCCGAGCGTCGCCGGGATCGCTTCGACGATTACGGCCGCCGTACGATCGTCGATCGCCGCCTCCATTGCGCTCACGTCATTGAATGGAACCTGCGCGAACCCGGGCAGGTTGGAACCAAAGGGATCCCGGAATTGGGCGTCGCCGGCTGCCAACGCCAGACCGGTGTGCCCGTGGTAGCCGCCATACACCGAAATGATCGCCCGGCGACCGGTCGCACCGCGCGCAGCCTTGAGAGCAACATCGATCGCCTCGCCGCCCGACACACCGAACACGACCCGTGGCAACGCATCGTCGAGCGTCGCGGAGAGCTGCGACGCAAGCCGCGCGCGACGACCGGAAACGAAATGGTGATTGCCGATGTCGAGCTTACCTAGCTCGGCCGCGACCGCGGCAGTGACCTGCGGGTTGCAATGACCGAGACTGAACACGCCGCCATTGCAGTGGCAGTTGATGAGGCGTTGACCGG
The DNA here is from genome assembly GCA_048550275.1 of Polyangiales bacterium. Taxonomy (GTDB): domain Bacteria; phylum Myxococcota_A; class Polyangia; order Polyangiales; family Houyiibacteriaceae; genus SG8-38. The sequence goes on along the minus strand of JBLYYU010000264.1, from coordinate 383 downwards.
TGTAGGCGTCCTCGAACCAAATGCCTTGGCGTTTGCCCATGACCATTTGCAGACCCATTCGCTGGTAGTACGCGAGCTTGTGGGGAGCGACGTGCTCACGAAAAACGGCAAAGAGCTGTTCCGCGGATTCGTAGGGCTGAGAGGGGGAGTCGTCGGACATCGGGGGGATTCTATCCGAGCTTCGTGGCGCGAACAGCCATCTCGGCGCGTGTCCCCGCGAAACGGCTGCGCCGACAGGATCAGTCGGCGCAGTTTCTGCATCTGCGCACCGGGCGATCGTCTCATTTCCTCGCGAGAACAGCGGCACGGGCCCAGCGGCACCGCTCTTGCAGCTGCTCGCGTCGCGACCCTATGCCGCCAAGAGAGGTTTCGTGAACGCATTT
>JBLYYU010000263.1:0-38001 GCA_048550275.1 Polyangiales bacterium | reverse complement strand
GGAGCATTTGGGAGGACCTGGTCACTCAGCTATCCGTAAGCAAGATCGGAGCCTACAGCAAGATCACGGCCAAGTGGCGATCGGAGTCCCGGACTGATGCGCTCGCCCCGCAAGAATACATGAATCGTTTCACTACGAAACACCTTCAGCGTTCTGCCGTGCCGGTTCGGGACAGGCGTGCGCTTTGGTCCGATGGCTCGATACTTGCTGCCATCGTCCCATCTCGGAACCCATTCTGGTCTGTTCCCCGGAGTCTAGCTTGACCGAGCAAACCAAGCCGCATCGGCCGTTGCGCGTAGCCCATCTGATTCAGTACTTCGCGATCGGCGGGCTCGAGCGCATGGTCGAGCGGCTGAGCGTCGCCTCGAGGTCGCGGGGCGTCGAAAGCCTGGTGATCGGCTACCTGGGAGACGGCCCAATCCGGCCAGCGCTCGAGCAGCAGGGCATTCGGACGATGTTGGTCGAGAGCGGTCCGGGCCTGAATCCGAGGCTGGTATGGCGGCTGCGGTCTGTCCTCCGGCGGGAGCGAATCGACGTCTTGCACACTCACCACGTCGGCCCGTTCGTGTACGGGGCGCCCGCGGCGTTTCTCGCGCGCTGTCCCCAGGTCCACACCGAGCACTCGCACGAGCTCTACGATACCCGGCGGAGGCGAGTCCTGGGCGCTCTCATGTCACCGTTCGCTGAGGTTGTCGCCGTGTCTCCGGAGGTCGCCGAGTACCGAAAGCGCTGGCCGGGCCGATGCCGGGTGATCCCCAACGGCGTCCCTCTTCCGGCGGATGTGCAGCCAATGCGGGCTCAGGGGCGTGCTCTGCTCGGCGCAGACGAAGGCAGCTTCGTGGTTGGCTGCGCCGCCCGGCTTTCGCCCGAGAAGAACCACGCAGGTCTCCTCGAGGCGTTTGCGCGCCTGCTCCGTGACAAACCCGGTTCGATTCTCGCCTGTGCGGGTGAAGGCCCGCTTGGTCCCACGCTTCGCGCTCAGGCGGAGCGCGCAGGCCTGAGCGAGCAGGTCCGATGGCTGGGCGCCGTCGAGGACATGGCCCCGTTCTACTCGGCGCTCGACGCCTGCGTTCTCAACAGCACGCGAGAGGGTCTTCCGCTTTGCCTGCTCGAAGCGATGTCTTTCGGTGTTCCGGTCGTTGCGACCGACGTAGGAGGCGTCGGGGAGCTTCTGGCTGGAGGAGCGGGCCTGCTGGTGCCGTCCCAGGCCCCCGAATTTCTGGCCCGCGCCCTGACGAGCCTCGCGGAAGGGCCCGATCGAGCTCAAGCTCTCGCGATGAGCGGGCGGGCGCGCATACAGGAGAGCTACAGCATCGACAGCATGGTCGACCGGTACGTCGAGCTCTACAGCGAGATCGCGAAGAGGCCCTTCCTCAGGTCTCCTATCGGGCCTGAACCGTGCGCGTGAGCCACATCATCGCCCCGGGCCTCATGGCGGGAGCCGAAAATGTCGTCCTTCAGGGCTGCGCGGCTCTGGTCGCGAAGGGACACGAGGTTCGCCTGCTCGTCATCGTGGACGATCGCTGTCCGCAATATGGCGAGCAGCTCATTGCGGCGGCGCAGGCCAAGGGGGTCCCGGTCGAGCCCCTGCGCGCCCGAGGCAGGTTCGATGTCCGCTCGATCGTCCATCTTCGTCAGAAACTGAGAGCGCAGGGCGCGGAGCTCGTTCACGCGCACGGCTACAAAGCGCTGGTCTATTCGATCTTCGCGCGCAGCAAGCGCTCGTCCCTCGTGGTCACGCATCACGGTGAAACCGGCCACGATCGTCTGGCCCGTCTCTACGAGGGGCTCGCTCGCTCCCTCTACGCGCGGGTCGACCTCGTATTCGCGGTGTCGAACGCGACGACGGAGGCGCTCGTCGCCGCTGGGGTGCCCCGCTCCAAGCTCCGGACCGTGCCGAACCCGGTCTCGCTTCCCGCTCCGGGTTCCGAAGCCGGCTCTCCGCCATCGGAAGGCGCTCTGCTGTTCTTGGGCCGATTGAGCGAAGAAAAGGGCCTGGATGTTCTGCTCCGAGCACTCGCCACGCCCCGCGCGCCCAAGGAGCTCAGTCTCGATGTGGCCGGCGATGGACCCTGTGCGGACCAGTGGAAGGCGCTTTCGACCGAGCTCGGCCTCGAAAATAGAGTGCGCTGGCTCGGCGTGCGGCGGGATGTTCCTGAGCTCTTGTCCAAAGCCGAAGCTCTCGTTCTGCCCTCCCGGCGGGAGGGGCTCCCCTTGGTGATATTGGAAGCGGCCGCCAGTGAAGTTCCAGTCGTCGCGAGCAGGGTAGGCGGGGTGCCTGAGGCTGTCTGGGAAGGCGAAAACGCGATCTTGGTCGCGCCTGACGACGTCGAAGCATGGTCGATCGCACTCGAATCACTGCCATCGCAAAGGACAACGCTCCGCGAGGGCGCCCACCGCCGCGGGCCCGAAGTCCGCCTTCGGCATTCCCCCGAGTCCTGGGCAGCGCTGACCACACAACATTACCATGAGGTTGCAAATGCATGAGCGGCCTTTCGGTCTTGGATCGAGCTCGCAGAATCTCCTGGGCTGCCCACTGGTGTTTCACTTCGGAAGTTCCCGGACGAGCTCTGTTCCAATTGGGGGCGTCGATCGGGTCACCGGGAAAAAAACTGATGGTATGGACCCCGATCTTGGTGTCCCTAAGGTTGGTCTGGTGGTTGCATACCCGACAGCCCCCCCCTTCGTCTAAGCAAGTCGAAGACCCCCAGGTAACTACATGCCCACTTGGATTGATCTGGTCCTCATCACATCCTTGTTCTTGGCGCTCGTATCTCCGTACGTGCTCTATCCGCTTCTCGTTCGGTACGTGATTCGACCGAGCAGGCGAAGCGCGACGCCGAAATCCCCAGTTCTGCCCTCGGTGAGCGTGCTGATCCCCGCACACAACGAGGCGGCGGGCTTGGGGCGCAAGCTGCGAAATGTGCTCGCGCTTTCCTATCCGCCCGAGCTCATCGAGATCCTCGTTGCGTCGGACGGCTCGGGCGATCGAACCGCCGACGTCGCGCGCGCCTACGAGAGCGAAGGGGTCCGTCTATTCGAGCTCCATGCCCGAGGCGGCAAGCTCGCCGCACTCAAGCACTTGCTCGGGCACGCGCGGGGCGAGCTCGTCTTGTTCACGGATGTCGGTGCGGACCTGCCGGAGAACACCCTTGCCGAGCTCGTGAAAGATCTCGCCGATCCGAGCGTCGCGGTCGCCATGCCCCGCTACGCTGCTGTTGCGCAAGACGGCACGGCAACCGCGGAAGGTGCGTATTGGAGTCGCGAGACTCGGTTGAAGGCGCTCGAAGCGGAACGCGACATGCTGCTCGGTGCGCATGGCGCATGCTACCTCATTCGCCGCGATGCGATCGCCGATGTCCCCGCCGACACGATTCACGATGATCTACTCTGGCCGTTGCTCGCCCGCGCGGCCGGCGGACGCATCGCCTATCGTACCGACTTGGTCGTACCGGACGTTGCGCCCACTCGACTGTCGACCATCTTTCAGCGAACCGCGCGCATGGCGCACGGCAACCTGCAGATTCTCTGGCGCTATCGCACGCTGCTGCGTCCGCGTGAGGGCCGAATCGCCCTCAGTCTGATCGGACACAAGCTGTTCAAGACCCTGGGGCCTGTCTGGATCCTCGGGCTCGCGCTTTGGGTGAATCTGCGCGCCATGGCCGTGCCGGCGATGGTCCCGCTGGCCATCGCGGGTGACGTCTTGCTCCTCGTGCTCGTCTTGTGCACGGCCTGGCGTGGAGTTGGCCTCTCGCTACCTCGAACCCTCGACCTCGGAGTGCACGCGCTCGTCGCACAGACGGCGTGCGCGGCCGGGATCCTTCGCTTTCCCTTCGGTGCCAACGGAACGCGCTGGCGCCGCCCTCCCGAGCATGAGGTGCTCGCGCTCCATCGCCCCGCGCTGCCGCCGCGTTCCGTTCGCGTCACTAAGCGAACGCTGGACGTCGTCGGTAGCTCGGTCGGGATCATGTTCGCGTTGCCTCTGATACCGCTGGTCGCCGTGGCCATTCGTTTGAACTCGCCGGGGCCCGTCCTGTATCGCCAGGAGCGGGTTGCGAAGGACTACTCCGGCAACCGGTATCGCTTCGTCATCTACAAGTTCCGGACGATGACCGTCGACGCGGAGGCCGATGGAGCAGCGGTTTGGGCGCAGGCCAAGGATCCTCGCGTCACCCCGGTCGGGGCCTTCCTCCGGAAGATCAGGCTCGACGAAGTGCCTCAGCTCTTCCAGGTGCTGCGAGGAGAGATGACCTTGGTCGGCCCGCGCCCGGAGCGCCCATCGATTACGGATTCGTTGTCACTCGAGCTGCCCGGCTACGACGATCGACACCCGCCGTGCAAGCCGGGCATCACCGGATGGGCGCAGGTCCACACCGGGTACGACACCTCGGTGGAGAGCGTGCGCGAGAAGCTGCTCTACGATTTCACGTACAACGCTCATCTCTACGGGCTCCGAAGCTACCTGGCGATGGAGCTGCGCGTCATCGCGCTCACTCTCCTAGTGATCGTGAACCGACGCGGCGCGCACTGAGCGCTCAGCGCAGCCCGTACTTCTCGAGCTTTCGGTAGAGCGTCGTCCGCCCGATTCCCAGGGCCTTCGCCGCCTCGGTGAGTCGGCCGTTCTTATCGCGGAGCGCGCGTTTCACCGCCCAGCGTTCGACGTCTTCGAGCGCCAAAGGAAGCTCATCCAGAGACTTCGGTGTCGGACGGTCGCGGGAGGGCTCCCCGTCTGGGACCCTCATGGCTGGCGGGACAATCGTGGTTGGCACGTTGTCGCCGGCAGGCACGACGCCGGACTCCGGCGGCACCGAAGCTCCGGAGTCATAGCTCCGAACTCGAGCAGGCAGGTCGTGAAGCTCGATTTGCTCGCCCGTCGCGAGCACCGCCGCGCATTGAAGGATGTTCTCGAGCTCCCGAACGTTTCCTGGAAATGGGTACCGCTCGAGCGCTCGCATTGCGCGAGAGCTCAGGCGCGTCGGCCCTGCTCCGAGACCCGCAGAGACGTCCTCGAGCAGCCTCGGAACCAGCAGAGCGAGGTCTCCCTCACGCTCGCGGAGCGCCGGGAGCTCGATTTCGAATACGACGATCCGAAAGTAGAGGTCCTCCCGAAAACGGTTGGCCTCGACCATATCGCGCAGGCTGTGGTGTGTTGCGGTGATCAGTCTGAAGTCGCTCTCCACCGCGCGAATGCCGCCCAATCGGTCGAATCGACGTTCTTGCAGCACGCGCAGCAACTTGGCCTGCACACCGAGGGACAGCTCCGCTACCTCGTCGAGAAAGATGGTTCCACCGTCGGCCCGCTCGAAGCAGCCGGCCCGGGCCTTGTGCGCGCCCGTGAAGGAGCCGCGCTCGTGCCCGAAGAGCTCGGAGTCCTGGAGAGACTCGGGGATCGCAGCGCAGTTGATCGCGACGAAGGGGCCGCCCGCACGGCGGCTGTTCTCATGAATAGCCCGCGCGATCAGCTCCTTGCCTGTGCCACTGTCTCCGCGGATCAAGACGCTGATGTCGCGACCGGCGATTCGATCGACCTGACGAAACACGTCGCGCATTCGCGACGAACGACCGATCACTCCCGCGTAGGACGCTTCCTCGATCGTGCTGTCCACTTCCGCCGGTTGATGCTCGCGCGGCGGTCGGAGAGCCCGGTGAATCGAGGAAATCACGCCGTCGCGGTCGATCGGTGTGCTTAGGTAGTCGTAGGCGCCTGCCCGCATCGCGTCGATGCCGGACTGCTCGGAGCTCTCGGCGTTGAACGTGAGGACCGGAACGCCAGGGTGTTGTCGGAGCGTTGCCTCGAGAGCCTCACCGCCGCTCATGCCGGGTAGGGCGAGGTCCAGGCACACGACATCGGGAAACGTACTGTCGATGGTTCGCAGGAAACTCTTGGCATCCGCGCATTCGGTCGTGCGCATGCCCGCTTCGTCGAGCCATCGAGAAACTTCGGCGCGCTGGTCCGGGTCGTCGCCAACGAGCACGACCAGCGGGCCACTTTGAAATGAAGGCACTCGCACTCACTCCTCGTGGTTGCCTCTCCGGTAGATGCGAAGAAGCCAGGGGGGCTGACCAGTCTCCGATGAGATGTGCCGAATTGCAACAGCTATCGCATCAGAGTTCCGATTTGGGGCTCTGGAGAGAGGCGCAGATTGCAAGATTAGCCCTTTAGGGTCTCTCTAAGTGCCGCTCCCCTGCGCTTTGAAGACCCGGTCCTCCCGAACGGGGGCGCGGGTAGTCTGCAACTCTTGGGCGCCTGCGGCGTGGTAGGCGATCAATTGCAGCAGCACCGCGAGCACCAGCGGCGACCAGGCCGGGTCGACTCGACTCGCTGCAATGCAGGTTAGCCCATCGCGCTTCGCCGCGACTGCGGTGTCCGAGTCACCGAGGAGGATGGGGTCTCCACCACGCGCGGCGATCTCCCGCGCGTCCGCGAGGGTCTTTTCGAAAGTCTCATCGTGTGGCGCGAGCACGAGCACTGGGGCTCCGATCTCGGCGACTAGGGCTGGACGGTGCCTGAGCTCACCCCCGGCCAGGCCTTCGGCGTGTATGTCGGAGATCTCTTCGAGGTTGAGCGCGCCCATGAGCGCGACCGGATGACTGGAGCCCCGACCGAGGAAGACACCATGATTCGCTTCTGCGATGCGGCGGCCGGCTGCAGCGCATTGAGCTTCCACCTCGAGCGCGCTGTTCATCGCCTGAGGCACGCCGAAGACCGACGTATGCGCGGACCCATCGTAGGGACCCCCGTCCCGAAGCTGTCGTATTGCGATCGCCGCTGCCGCGATCGCGCCGAGCTGCGCGGTGAATGCGCTGGCGGATGAGGCCCTAGCCCCAGGACTGACCCTCCAATCGAGTACTGCGTCTGCTTCCCGAGCGAAGGTGCTCGAAGGCGCATCGATGAGTGACACCGTTGGCACGCTTCGCTGCTTCAGGTACCTCAGCGCGTCCATCGCGTCCGGGTCTTCTTCGGAGCGAGAGACCAGAAGCGCCATGGTTCCCTCCGGCAGGACGGCATGCCTGGCCTTGAGCTCCGAGCTGAGCTCCAGGTCGACCGGGATCTCCGCAATCTGCTCCAACCAAGCCCGTCCGACGTAGGCCGCCGCAAATGACGTTCCGCCGCCGATAGTGAGAATGCGTTCAGCGTGCCAAAGGGGACCACACCAGCTCTCGAGCTCCCCGGACAGCAAATCGGCCTGCAGCGCGCTCAGCTTACCCTCGATCATCGCCGGCAATTCCAAAATGCTCCTGCGGGCTGCGTCGGTCACGATTCGACCGCTTTCCCTCTTGTTTCGGGCGCTCACAACTCGCGCCCAGCTGACGGGAACTTCTTCGAGCTGCGAATCGAAGACCCGAACCCCGCCCGGGCTGAGCACGGCGATCTGCCCATCCTCGAGAGGCACGTATTCGCCTGCGACCCCGCCTAGAGACGATGTTTCCGACGCCAACCAAGACGTCGCATCGGACCTTGCTGCAGCCAGCGGGCTGCCGCGCCGAGCGGCGAACACGTGATTCTCGTGTTTCGCGGAGATCACCCCCAGGGCAAACGAGCCTCGCAGCCGCGGCAGGACCCTTTGCAGAGCGGCGAGTGCATGGACGCCATTCGCCAGTTCCCGGTCGAGCAACCAGACGATGACTTCGCTGTCCGTCTCGCTTCGGAACTGGACACCCTCATGCTCCAGCTCTGCTCGGAGATCTGCATGATTCTCGACGACTCCGCTGTGGACGACGGCCACCCTAGAGCTCGCGTGAGGATGTGCGTTGTGGCGGGACGGATCTCCGTGGGTCGCCGAGCGTGTGTGGCCGAGTACGGTTGCCCCCTCGATCGGCTCATCCACGAGAAGCGTTTTCAAGAAGGATAGGGGCCCCAGCGCCCTTCTCCGTTGGATCTGATGGCCCGCCAAGACCGCGATGCCCGCAGAATCGCAATCCCAGCCCTCCAAATCGGCCAGGCCTTGCATCACGCTGGGAACTACGTTGTCGTGCGCCGTCGCGCAGAAAATCCCACCCATGTTCGTCCTTCAGGTCTAGGGGTCGAAGCGAACCCTGGATCCTGTGCAGGACACCTGCGAAAACCGGGCCAGGCTCGGAACACGGCGTTTGCGTTTCACAAGCGAACGCCCCTCATCGGAACCTGTACCGAATGGGGACGAGCCCGCCGGTCTCGCCTCGCAACCGTTTCATATTGAACGCCGCCATTGGGCGCCTTTTTGCCAGATTTGCGTAGGCACGGCTCCGGCAGGGCGGCGCATCAGGGCTAGGAGGCGGAGACGGCTTCTACGCCTGTCTCGCCTTCAGCCAGCAACCGGAACCGCGGGTGGCTCGCGCGGAGCGCTTCGAAGCTTCCACTTCCGGAGACCAGGCCGTTCTCGAGGAAGAAGATCGTGTCGCAGTTCCGGACCGTGCTCAGTCGATGGGCGATGATGATCACCGTCTTGCTGGGCGTGAGCTCGTCGAGCGCTTGCATGACGAGCTTTTCGGTGACGTTGTCCAAAGCGCTGGTAGCCTCATCGAGAATGAGAACATCGGGGTCGTGGTAGAGCGCCCGCGCGATCCCGACGCGCTGCCGCTCTCCTCCGGATAGACGAACGCCGCGTTCACCTGCCCGGCTTTCGTACTTGTCCGGGAACTCGTCGACGACGAAAGCATGAAGCTTCGCGAGCTTCGATACGGTTTCGACCCTGTCATGATCGATCTCGTCCTTCGGAACCCCAAAGGCGATATTGCCGGCAAGCGTGGTATCCGCGAGGAAGATCGTCTGGGGAACGTAGCCAATCGACGCCTGCCAAGCGCGAAGCTTTGAGTCTGCGATCTCTCGTCCGTCGACGAGGACTTCGCCATGCAACGGGCGAAGCAGCCCCAGGATGATGTCGACGGTCGTGGTCTTACCAGACCCGGTGGTGCCCACGATTCCGACCTTTGATCCTGCCTCGATCGAAAAGTTCATCCGCTTCAGGGTGGGCTGGTCGCTCCCGGGGTACTGATACACGAGATCGCGAAATGCGAGCTCTTTGGTCAACCGGACTCGTGGCCCCGTTGCCGTCTCAGTCGCAAACGCCTCTCCCTCGTTCTTGGGCAACTTCGCGAGTCGAAGCGGCTCTTCGAGGGACACGAGCGCCACCGAGGAGAACTCCATCTCCGCAAGGTAGGCGTATATCCTCTGAAGGGCTGGCATCATCTTGTAGCCGGCGAAGGCGTAGAGTCCGATCACCGGTAGGCCGGCAGCGAAGCCTCCCCGCGTCGCCAGCACGTAGAGAATCACGAGGAGCATTCCGCCAAAAATGACGGCCTGCATCGCGATCGATGGGACGTGTCCAACCACCTTCGACCGGATCATCGCGTCGCACATCTGCCGGGACACCGACGAGAAACGCGCAGCGAACGACTCCTCGGCGTGCAGGACCTTGACCTCTTTGATCCCGGTGAAGGCTTCAGCCAAGACGTGGTACCGGGCCTGGTTCGATTCGAGCCACGATTCGCCCGCGCGGAGAATGCGAGCTCGGAGAAACCGATAGGTGAGCACGTACGCCCCGCCGAGCACGAGCACCGTCGTCGCGGCCAACATGGGATCGACGATGACTAGGAATGCGAACACAGCGAGCACGACGAGCGCGTTGCTGACGATCATGAGGATCGGCAAGACCGCGTGGTAGATCGCTTGATTCACTTCATTGATGGTTGTTGCCGAGAGTTCCGATGTATGCCTCCCGAGGAACCACTCGTACGGTTGCCGCAGATACGTCTGCACGATTCGGCAACTCCAAGAGTGCATTAAATCACCGGCGTACCGAACCTGACCCCAAACGACCAGCGCTTGCAGAAGCAGCGCTGACAAAACCAAACAGAACACCAACGAGCCCGTTAGGATCAGCAGGTCGTTTGAGGATGTGATGCCGGTCCATGCCGAAAGTTTCGCAAGTGCCGAGTTACTCTCGATGAGGTCAGGAGACGACAGTACGGCCAAGAAAGGCATGATCGACGCGACGCCTGTCGCCTCGAGCAGCGCAAGGGCGCACATCATGAGCAGGACCTTCATCGCCCCACTTCTCTCGGGGGGCGTGAGCAGGTCGTAGAACTGGCGGATAGACTCAATCAAGGACGCGCAGTGTAGCCAAAACGGCGATGCTCGGCATCATTTCACTTCGAGCGCCGAGACCCGATACCAGCCGTCGGCTCTGCGGCCGGCGTTGCCAAGGAGCAATGGGGGCAGCGCCGTGGTCGCAGGCGCGGTGCCATCCCGGTCCAATATCGCGACGTCCACTTGGTACGTGCCCGTCGGAAGCTCGTCAGGAATGCGGACCGTGTCGCTGACGTTCCAGCTACCTGGCAGCCAGGTGCGGATGTCCTCTGAGCTAGCAAAGATGACGCTCTTGGACTTTCCGCGGAGGCGGTAGGTAAGCGTCCTCGGGAGATACGCAGGCGCCACCCCGAGATTGCGCCATTGCGAAATGAAAGTGGTGTTGGCGCCAGGTTGAACCGTCTTGCCATGATTGAAGCGGTCGACGGTGAAGCGATAACCAACACGCTTGAGCAGCTCGTCGATCGCGTCCGTGTAGGCGCCTGGCACCGGCTTCGATTTGGCGTTGAGCACCGACGCATGTTGCGCCAGAGCCCACTGGAACGACTTGTAGACCTTGCCGTCGGGCTTGGACGCGGTCCATCCCAGCGAGTTCCACTTCTCGAGGGTCCCGCAGATCTCCAGCTGAATCGGCGCTCTTTTCCATACGTCGACGAACTCGGCGTCTGCGGCCGTCGCCGCGGCGATCATCGGCGGGTAGAGCTTGCCTTGATGGCTCCATGAGCCGCCCCACAGTCCCCAGTCGCCCCAGCAATCTGCGCGCCAGCCTGCGCCGCCCCGAGTGGCGTGCACCATCATCTCGACGTCCTCGGCGTTCAACCCCAGCATGATCACCGGCGTCTTCGAAAAGGCCGTGAGGTGGTGGTCGATAAGCTGCGTCAGTGCCTTCACGATTTGACGGCGTTCTTTGCGGCTGGAGGGCTCGTAGACCTCGATGAGGCTCTCGACGTTCGACAAACAGGCCGTGTTCCACTCACCCCAGCAACCCACCGTTCCGATGTCGACATGGTCGACAGCGGGATGTCCGTTGTACCGGTTCCCGAGCGCGGCGATCATGCGAGCGTGCTCGCTCTGGTACTTCGGGTCGCGGTAGTCCGGCCAGAACGTCTTGCCGCCGTCTCCCGGGCGCCAGTCACCGGAGACTTTGTGCGGCGCGTTCATCAACCAATCTGGAAGGCCGGACTTCCCTTCGGCGACGGTCATCACACGGAAGGACAGGGTCATCCCGAGTTGGTTCGCGGATTGAATCGCGGCGTCGATCATGTCGAAGGCGAACTGACCACGTTCGGGCTCGATGTCTCGCCAATGCCAACGGAAATAGGCCGTCCCGGCTGCGGGGTAGTTCTCAGGCCAATGCTGACGCACGCGCTTGGCGCATTCCTTCGGCGGGTACGTGATCGGAGGCAGATTGCACCACCATCCGAAGTGAAAGCTCGTGAACCCCATTCCCGGGTTGGTCAGCACCTCATCGCTGCCTTCGAGCTCGACCGTGGTCGTTCCGGGCGCAGGAGGCTCCGCAGCCGCGCGGTTCGGTGGATCCGCGACTTCACCCACCAAGTCGGGTGCAGCAAGAGCGCGCCCACCGTGTGTCACCACCTTGCGGGCGACGAAGGCGAGTCCGAGCAGAGTCGCGGCCGTCAACGCGAGTGCAATCAGGTGAACTGGGCGTAACTTACTGCGTGAACTGGTCATTGTGTGGATGTAGCGGAGGGGTTCGCTATTCGCTGCTCAGAACCTTCTCAATCCGCCGAAACACTTCTTCGATTACCTTCGCGTGCGGCAAGACCGTGATCCGGAAATAGTTTCGGTATTCGACGTTGAAGCTAGACCCCGGCGCTACCAGCACATGCTGCTTCTCGAGGAGCTCCATCGCGAAATCCAAATCGTCGAAATCGGGAAGTTTGTCCGTGTCTACGCCTACGAACGCGTACATCGCGCCGCCAGGCGCGACCAGCTTCAGATAGTCGCTCGCGTCGACCCCGCGAATCACCGCCTGCCGCGATTCGTATAGCCGCCCTCCCGGCCGAATCAGCTTCTTCAAGCTCTGATAGCCGCCAAGCGCTGTCTGTACGCCCCACTGTCCTGGGACGTTGCTACACAAACGTAGCGACGCGAGGAGGTCGAGCCCGTTCAGGTAGTCCGTCGCAAGCTCGTTGGTTCCGTTGAAGACCACCCAGCCGACACGAAAACCGCAAGCGCGGTACACCTTCGACAAACCACTGAAGGTACCGCACAGCGTATCCTTCACCAAGGGCGCGACCGGAACGAACTCCGCGTCGTCGTACACCATCCCGTCGTAGATCTCGTCGCTGAAGATGACGAGGTCATGCTCTTCGGCCAGGGCCACCATCGCCTGGAGGACCTCGCGGCTGTACACGGCGCCTGTCGGGTTGTTCGGGTTGATGATCACGATCGCGCGGGTCCGATCCGTGATGAGGCCGGCCAGTGCCTCGAGGTCAGGCTGGAAATCACTTTCCGGCGGGCAAGGGTAGTGAACCGCCTTACCACCGTTCAGAGTCACCGCCGCCGTCCAGAGCGGGTAGTCCGGGCTCGGGATCAGCACCTCGTCGCCGTCGTTGATCAAGGCGCGCAAGGTCAAGTCGATCAACTCGCTCACGCCATTGCCGATGAAGACGTGCTCGGCGGTCACGTTCATGACCCCGCGCTCTTGCTGCTGCATGACCACTGCTTCGCGCGCGGGAAAGATCCCCTTCTGATGGCAGTAGGCTTCGCTGGTCGGCAGATTTTCAATCATCGCCATTCGCATCGTCTCTGGGGTGCGAAAGCCAAACAGCCCGGGGTTCCCGATGTTCATCGAGATGATCTCGTGCCCTCGGCGCTCCATGTCCTGCGCGCGCTGAGCCAACTGCCCGCGTATCTCGTAGCGAACGTCGTGAAGGCTGTCGCTCGTTTTGATCTCAGTGCTCATCGATCCGGTCCCATCAGCTTCTCCCTAATGAAAGACCAGCGCGCCGCTGTCGAGCGGGCCGCCTTCGAATCCCCGAGTGCGCTCGGTTGAGCGCGTCTATTCGGTCCAGCCGCAGCCACGGGCGAAATAGTCCGGCCCCGCTTCGGCCGCTGCCTCTTGCCACGTCGGCCAGAAGTCCCGAGCCCGTCTGACGAAATCGGCAAGCTCCGCGTCTTCGCTCGCCGCGCGTTGCATCGCATCGGAGTCCAAGTCGATCAGGCCCGTGTCGTTTCCGAGCCCGGGCACCTTCGTCGATAGTCGTTGTACGCCGGTCCCTTCCGCCCAACGGTCGCTCGGATCTGACGTGGGCAGCAGGCCCGGCTGGTCCGACCAGGCTTCGATGAACGTCATCTCGCCCTGGTCGTTGAACACGAACTCCTCGTAAATCGGGCACGAGCCCCCGTCGTACTCGAACGTCACGTAGCAGCGGGCGAACGGCTGAACGGCGAACGCGCGGCAATGACGGGTCGGCACGGTCGACGGGTCGAGGCCCAGCGCGAGTTGCGTCGTCAGGACCATGTTGTCCCGGCCGTACCCGGTCAGCCAGAGCCAGGGCGGGAGCTCCCAGCGCGCGACGAGCGTCGAATAAGTCGGAGCGCTATCGGGGTCGGCGCTGGTGTCGAGGGTGTCGAAGTACTTGTGCGCCTGCTCGACGTAGTATTCCGGTGATTGCCGCGGCGTCAGCGCAGTCGCCAGAGCGTCCGGTGAGCGCTCCATTGCGCTCTCCGAGCCGCACGCCGTCGCGATCAAGACACAGCTGACTACGACGGCCTGAACCAAGGTCGACCGAGGTTTCATCAACGCCACCTCACCCGCAGGTGAGTACCCAGGTGTGCGCGTGCGTGTCATTCGACGTGACCGTGACCGATCCGTTCGCGGCGAGCTCCGCGTACTGTGCGGCCGTCACCGCCACCGTGTGCGGGTGGGTCCCGCCGGTCGAAGAGTATTCCCGGTCCTGTGGGTCATCGATGTCGGCCTGCGGAATTTCGATTTCGTGGCCGTGGGTGTCGGACGGCCCCTGCCCGCCAACGGTGCACCGATCCTGGCCACCGCCAGCACCGCCGTCGCCCCCGGCGCCACCGCCGCCGGCGCCACCGCTGCCGCCTACGCCACCGGAGCCGGCCGTCCCGCCGCTTCCGGCCGATCCGCCAGTGCCGGCAGACCCGCCGCTACCTGCGGCGCCGTCGTCGCTGCTCCCGCAGCCTTCGAGAACCGCAAGCGCCCCAACCGCCAAGGATCCCGTGAGAAATGATTTCCGTGTGAGACTCATCCTTTGCCCCTTTGATGAATTGTATTCGTTCTGCGAGACGCCGTTAGTTTCTAGATCCCCAAATTGGCTAGCGTCTCCGATACGCTGCTCAATATCTCGGCCAGCTTCGGGTGTGAAGTTTCGAAGTCTTCGACCAGCGCCTTCACCCGTCCGCTCAGCGAGTCGCCTTCGGGCGCCTCGGTTTCGGTGCGACTGCGTTCGAGCGCCTCTTGGATTTCTTGCATTGCTTGGACCAGCGCCTCTCGCTCGTCCGCTTCGATCTGCTCGCTAGACTCGAGCTGCTGATGAAGGGCGCTTAGGGCTTCCGTCAATCGCTGGCGGGGCATATGGGCATAGTGCCGTCATTTCGGGCATGAGGGAAGGGCGTCATCGACGGCGTCCGACCTCGCTTCGGTAAAAGGGGCAGGTTTGCTAACCTCCCGCCTCATGACCATCGCCATCACCGCCCTGATCATCTACGTCATCGTCTTCCATATCTGGGCGATGGTCCTCGAAATGTTCCTCTGGACCAAGCCGCTGGGCCGAAAGACCTTCGGGCTATCGAAGGAAGACGCCGAGACCTCCAAGACTCTCGCGGCGAATCAAGGCCTCTACAACGGCTTCCTCGCAGCCGGGCTCATCTTGAGCCTCGTCGTCGCAAACCCCGAAACCGCTTTCACGCTGAAGGTCTTCTTCCTCGCCTGCGTGTCCCTCGCCGGTCTCTACGGCGGGCTCACCGCGCAAATGTCGATCATGTTCATTCAAGGCCTCCCCGCGTTGATCGCTCTGGCGCTTCTGATCTTCAGCCGTTCGTGATCGGCGCCGCGACACCGAGCTCGACCCGAAGCTTCTGATACTCCGCGCTCACTTCGCCGTCCGCGTCCCGCACCGCGCAGCGAAAACGATGAGGCGATTCCACTGCTTCTCGCGAAAGCTCGAACACGCTCAGAAACGGCTCTCGGTCGTCCGCGCGCATCGCAAAATCCGCGCGCCCGCTCAGATGTAGTTGCTCGCGACCGGCTGCCTCCATGACCCGCCGGCTTCCGCGCGTCTGAAACACGACGTAGAGCCGCGCGCGCGCGCCGAGGACACGGGCTGCCGCGCCGACGTAGGCCTCGACACCGCCGCGTTCCTCGAATCGACACGCACGACGCTGCGCGTCCGCTGGCAATACGCCGGTACCGAGCGGGAAGTACGGCGGTGAGCCAGTGACGAGGTCGAACCGCTCATCCCCGACCTCGCGGAAGTCTGCGTGACGCACTTCGATCTCGCTTCGAGGATCTTGCAGCTCGGCTACCGAGCGTCTCGCCATCAGAACCGACTGGTCTTGCGCCTCCACGCCGACGGCAAACGTCGGTCGAAGCTTGTGACAGACCATCAGCAGAACGGAGCCGATCCCGCACCCGAGGTCGAGGTAGCGTTCCGGTCGGCCCGGATTCCGATGAACCGCATACCAGGCCGTGATCAGGTCATCCGTGCTGGTCCGGTGCCCGCCCCTTCGCTGGTAGATGTGCCAGTCGCCAATCAAGCGATCCCGCGACGCGTCCTGAGGCCAACTCGTGGCGGCCGAGTCATTTGGATCTGCGGGGTGCGCACACATGAGCAAAAGCTAGCACCCGCGGCGTCCTAGGCAGCAGCACGCAACTTCGGGAAGGCCTCGTTCCGGATCTCGACCAGTGCAGGCGGCCGACGAGTCCTAAGCACGCCCGCAGTTGGCGCCGCGCATCGACACCGTTGTGGCCGCTAGGCTTCCTCGGCTATCCTCGCCCCGTGACCGAGTCTGCCAAACCGGAGCGGCAATCGATGCGCCTGGCTTTCGTCTTCGTGGCTTGTTTCGGGCTTACCGGCTGCGTCGAGGAGAGCACAGTGCCCGAGCTCGTTCCGACCCACGCGCACACTTTCGAGCCGCTTGCGATTGGCGTCGGCGAGGAGATCAGCGGTGTCTGCCAGAGCTGGTCGCTCGACAACGACGAGACGCTCTACGTATCGAAGATCCGGCAAACGAACGGGGGCGCCTGGCATCACTCGAATTGGTTCTTCGTGCCCGAGACGACGTACGCAGGACCTGACGGGACTTGGGACTGCGACGGGCGCGGCTTTCACGATGTGACCGCTGCCCTCGAAGGCGGCGCTTTCTTTGCGCAGTCCACGCAGACTTTGGACGAGCTACAAGCATTCCAAGAAGGTGCCGCCTTGGAGATTCCTCCTCGGCACAAGATCGTCGGGGGCGTCCATCTCCTCAACGTCGCGGCGAGCCCGATGGAAACGTCGCTCCATTTCGACATCGAAACGATTCCCGCCGAAGAGGTCGAGGTGCGTCTGCGTCCGGTCGCGTTCACGAACACTGCCCTCGACATCGAGCCTCGAGCCGAGTCCCGCTTTGCCATGACCTGCGACCTCGGACAGCAGTTCGAGAACGTGCTCGGCCAATCTCCCGACTACAGCATCTATTACGTTCTCGCCCACTACCACGAATGGGGAAACTACTTCCGGCTCAGCTTCGTCGAAGACGGCGGGGCCGAGCGAACCATCTTCGAGCTCGAAGACTCGATCGGTGAGCCGCTCGGCGTCACCCTGGACCCGCCGATCCATTCCCAAGGGGCAGGGGGCCTGCGGGTCGAGTGCGGCTACATCAACGACACCGATGAGCGTCTCGAATACGGGCTCGGAGGCAAAGAGATGTGCGTCTTCCTCGCGTACACCGATGCGGATCTCATCATTGGAGCCACCTCCGGGCCGAACACCGCGATGGGGCCGAACGAAGAGGGTGTCTTCATGAACGAAACGGCTTGCGGCCCCGTCTTGGCCGTCCCGACCGCGCCGGCGCGATAGCGAGCCGGCTGCGAGGCTGCCCTAGAACAGAGCGGACAAGTAGTCTTTGTCTTCCCAGAACGCGCACTCCGTTGCGGCAGCACCCGTTCCGGGGCGGATCGTCTCATCAAAGACGAGATGAGCGTCGCCGTCGGTCGTCCACGCGCTCCAGCTCGGTGCGCCGCCGCCGTTGGGATCTCCCGTCGCCGCGAAGCGGGTCCAGTAGCCCATCATGGCCATCCAGAGGTCTGAATCCGTGCCGGGTTCAAACTCGGTCATCGAAATCGAGGCCGGTCTTCCGAATACGTACTGAATCTCCGCGGAGTGAAACGCTCCGAGCCCATACTCCGGGCGCGACATGAAGGCGTCGAGTTGAAACTGGGCTCCGGTGTACTCGAATTGATAGAGGTACGTGGTCACGTGCTCCGAGAGAAGCGCCGCTTCGTTCCTGGCCGGGCAGCGGAACACGACGTCCGTGGTGAACGCGCCGAGCGCCTCGGCGGGCGCGGCGTAGGCATCGGGCGGGTACTGGGCCTGGGCTTGGGCCGTCAGAACAGGGTCGCCGCCGAGGTACTTCGCGAGGAAATCGTCGTAGTTGTCCTCGGTGATCAGCGTCGGGTTCTCCGCGTCCGTTTCGGCCATCCAGGTGAAGAGCTGACCTTCGTCACGCGTGAAACCGAGCATCACCGGCACTTGGTTGAACTCACCGCTGGCCATGCGCACGGCCGACTGCTCGGTGAAGAAATGTCCGTCGTAGATAGGCCACCAGGTGGCGCCTTCGCCTTCGAGATCCGTGAATCCGAAGTTCGGCCCTGCGGGGAAGGCGGCGAGCACGTCGGTCTGGGACTTCCCGCGCAAGCAAGCGAGCACGTCATCCTCCGTGTCGCAGCCGATCTTTTCCGCAAAGGTCTCGCCCTGTGCCTCCGCTCCTTCGAGGGACAGCCAGGGGCGCACACAATTTCCGCTCTGGGTGATCGCTTTGTGGAACAGGCCGGCGCTCATCGGTGAGGTGAGATGCGAGCAGACGCTGAAGCCGCCTGCCGACTCGCCGAAGATCGTCACATTGTTCGGGTCGCCGCCGAAACCGGCGATGTTGTCGCGCACCCATTCGAGCCCCGCGGTCTGGTCCATGAGCCCGTAGTTGCCGGAGGCGCCCTCGGGTGACTCGTCGCTCAGCTCAGAGTGCGACAGGAAGCCAAACGCGCCGAGGCGATAGTTGACCGTGACAACGATCACGCCGGCCTCTCTCGCGATCTCGTCGCCGAGGGTGCCGCCGTCGGTTTGTGCGCCCTCGCCGAGGGTGAACGCGCCGCCGTGGATCCAGAACATGACGGGAAGGTTTTCGCCCTCGGCCGGTGTCGCGATGTTCAACACGAGGCAATCCTCATCGCCGGTCGCTCCGAGGATCAGGATGTTCTGCATGCAGGCGTTTCCGCGAGCGGTGGCGTCGAAAAGGCCATCACGCTCGATCGCGGGCTGTGGCGGCTTCCATCGGAGCTCGCCGACGGGCGGCGCTGCGTAGGGCACGCCACGAAATACGTGAACACCATCTTGTTCCAAGCCTTCGACAGAGCCTTGCAAGGTCTCGACGATGAGCCCGCGCGGTTCTCCGCCTGAGCCGCCGGCTCCACCGCTGCCCCCGCTGCCCCCGTGGCTCTCGTCGCTGCCGCACGCGGCGACGAGCGTTGCACAAGTCGCAATCCAAATAAGCTTCTTCAACATATCTATAGTCTATCCTCTAAGGCTGCTGTCATAGCAGTAGGTCGCTGCGCCATCCAGTGCCGTCCCGGGACGACAAGTACCCGAAAACACGCTAGACGATCCGCGCGATGCCCAAGCACGAGTACGTTTCGGCCCGGCGCGAAGACGTCAGGCCCATTCCCCAAAGAATAGTTCCCTTCGTTCGGCGCATGACGAAGTTCTTCACTCGGGTAAACGTGGCCGTCTACAAGGCAAGTGGCGGCCGGCTCATGAGCAAGTTCCAAGGCCAGTCGATTTGTCTGGTCACCATGGTGGGGGCGAAGTCGGGCAAAGCCCGCGAGGTTCCGCTCATGCACGTGCCGATCGACGACAAGAAGATCCTCGTCGCTTCACAAGGTGGACTCGAGATGCACCCCGCCTGGTACTACAACCTCAAGGCGAACCCGGAGATCGAGATCCTTGCCGAAGGCGTGAAGCGCAGGTACCTAGCGCGGCAGGTCGACGAGGAAGAGAAGGGCGCTCTCTGGCCCGTGATCGTAGCCAGCTACGCCGACTACGACGAGTACCAGGCGCGCACGGATCGCGACATCCCGGTCTTCGTCTGCGACCCGGTCGGCTAGGGGTTGTTGTTTACCGAGGCGTCGACGGCAGGATCACTCCCCACCCCCGCTAGGCCGAGCCATCCCATGAAGTCGCTGCCCATCACTGATCGCCTCAGCATCCCTGCTCGAGATCTATCCTGGCGGGCGGCTCGTTCTTCGGGCCCTGGCGGCCAGAATGTGAACAAGGTCGCCACCAAGGTCACCTTGCGCTTCGACCTCCGAGGGAGCGAAGCCCTGTCCGCGGCGCAGAAGCATCGTTTGCGCAAACTGGCGGGTCGTCGGCTCGACAGCGACGGCGGCGTTCTTGTGAGCGCTCAAGCCGAGCGCTCACAAAGTCAGAACCTGGAAAGAGCGCGGGCGACGCTTCGCCGCCTCATTCGCAAGGCTCTGGTCAGCCCGAAACGCCGCGTCGCGACCAAACCGTCGCGAGCACAGAAGAAGCGCCGGCTTCGAGACAAGCAGCGCCAAAAAGAGAAGAAGCAACGGCGCGCACCCGTGTCGCGAGACGACTAACTGAGAGTATGATCTTTTGGTCGCAGGCGTAGCGTACTAGCGCTGCGCCTCCGTCGGGACGTCGAAGTACTGTTGGTAGCGACGCACCCGTGCACGCTCTTCTTCGAGATCGAAACCGAAATCGCTGAGCCGATACCGGTGCGCGCCATGCTGTTCTGAGCTGTGGACAGCCAAGTAGTCTTTCATACGATCTCGGACGCTCGGCTTCAGCTCGAGGTCGAAGAAATCGTAAATCGATTGCACCCGATCGAGCGGAGCGTTCATGAACTCGTAGAAGCTGATGTCCAAGACCTGCTCGTCTCGAATGAGTCCGGACTCTCTGGCGCGAACCGACTCTTCGAGCGCCATCGCGTTCCAGTTTGCCCAGTCTCGGCCGATCGCGATCGGGTCCACGTGCTTGCTCGACATCGCGCGAAGGTTCGTGATCAAGCTCGCCAGCGATGCCGTGGTCTTGAGTGGATCGCGGTGAGTCTGAATCAGACGAGCGTCGGGGTACTCCGCCAGCATTGCCTCCAAGCTCCAGAGATGTCCCGGCGACTTCAAGACCCAGCGTTCCGCCGGACACTTCCACTGCAAGAGTTGAAGGAAACGCCGGTGGTATCGATACGCCGGGGTCATGTCCGCCTGCTCGATCAGCCAGTTGCAATAGCTCGGGACATCGTAGGTGGTGCCGAATATCACGCTTGCGAACTCGCCTGCGGTCCAACGCACGCACTCCTGTGGGAGTGTCGCGCCCATGCGGTGCATCTTCTTGAAGTTGGGGATGATCTGGTCGGTTCGGTCGAGCCGGCTCTGGATCTGCTCGATCCGGGGATCGGTGTCGTACGTGGACGCCTCGGGCGGAGGGAAGGGCATGTCGACTTCCCAAGTCGCAGGCGTGCGGTTCAACGGGTCCAGCGCGAGCAGCTCGTGCAGAATCGTCGTTCCGGATCGGCCCATCCCGATGATGATGATCGGGCGCACGATCGCTGCGGCGCCGATTTCAGCGTGGCGTTGGTGGTGCGCCTCGAGCTGCAGGCGAGTGGTGAGCGCCAATATGATCTCTTCGCGCGCGATCAGTTTGCCGAGCGGGCTGAGCCGCGCCTCCTCATTGATCGAGGTGATCAAACGGTCGAAGCCCTCTCGATACGAGGCGTCGCCAAAATCCGCTAGGCTCGTCTGCCTCGTGGCGCGCTCGTGCAGTTCGTCTGCGGACAGCTTCCGGCCGAGGGGCGTGAGCGGGCCGAGCAAGCCCAGTGCGCCATTCAGCGCCCGAACGCCCACGGGAAGATCCGGTGCGGAAATCATCGTCTGCCGGGCATACTCCTAACGAATGCCCGGATAGTCAAAGACAATAGCCGCGTTCGCAACGCCCAAACCATCGCGGTCGATGACGGTTGGACGCCAGCCCAGTTGGTCTAGGCGTTTGCTCTCCGCTTGAGGCCCTTGGCTTGCGGATCCCAACGCCGGAACTTCGCGCGCGGGTTTCGTTTGTCGGGACGTGCCACCGCGCGTTCGAAGCGCTGCGCCTCGCTGGCGGCGATGTCCACCGTCGAGCTATTGGGTGAGACGCGAATGCTGCCCACCAGCTCGCTCGACACGTCGCCGCGCCGACACACCATCGCCAACAGACGCCGCGTGTCCGCGCCCGCCTGTGCGCCCCAGCTCACCTGATACGTGATGAAGTCCCCCTTGGGGCGCTTGCGCGAGGGTAGCCGCGGCGAGGGCTTGCGAGGCTTGCGCTCGTGCCGCGCCGCCTTTGCGTCATCGCGGACATTTCTCGGCGACCCCTGACTTCGCTCGGCTTCGCGCTTCAAGAGGCAAGCGACGAGCTCGGCAGGCGAGTGTTCGGCGAGCAGTCGCTCGGCCAAATCCGTAGCTCGCGCATCAGGTGCTTCGGCCTGGCCCTGAAGATCACGCAAGAAGCTCTCGCCCAGGCGTTCGTCGGTCGCCGCGAAAATCTCCGCGGGCGTCGGGATCGGCACCAGCCGCGCTCGCACGCCAGCCGCTCGCAATGTGTTCTGGACCCGGTACTCCGCACGTGCAGCCGCAAAGAGCACGTTGGTTCCCTTACGACCCGCGCGCCCCGTACGGCCCGCACGGTGGGTAAACACGTCTGCGTTGTCCGGCAGGTCGACCTGAATCACCCGGCCGATGTCCTGCACGTCGAGCCCGCGAGCCGCAACGTCGGTCGCCACCAGATACTGAATGCTTCCGTTTCGAAACTGAGTGAACGTCGCGGTTCGTTCTCGTTGCGTCATTTCGCCGTTGAGCGCGCGTGCAGCGAGCCCCGCCGCCGAGAGCTCATCCGCCAACCGAACTGTTTCTGTCCGCGTACGGACGAAGAGCAGCGTCTTGTCCTCCGGATGACGGAGCAGTACGTTGACCGCCGCGTCGAACCGGTCCGCCTGTCGAACGTGCATCACTAGATGTTCGATGTCGGCGTTGGCCTTGCCGAGCACCGTCCCCTCCACCGGAACCGCGTCCTGCTGAAGGCGGTCGGCGAGCTTGACGACCTGACGCGGGAATGTCGCCGACACCAGATGAGTGCGGCGCGCTTTCGGCGCGTACCCCAGAATCCCATCGAGCTCTTCCTCGAAGTTCATGTCGAGCATCTCGTCGGCTTCGTCGAGTGCGATGGTCTTGATCTGATCGAGGTTCATCGCGCCCGCGCGCAGATGATCGAGCAGCCGCCCCGGCGTGCCGATGACGACTTGAGGCAAGGTGGAGAGCTGATAGCGCTCCTGCATCACGCTCGTCCCGCCGGTTACGACCAGAACCCGTGCGCCGAGCGGCTCGTACAGCCAGCGAAGCTCACGGCCGAGCTGACCGGCGAGCTCGCGCGTCGGAGCGATGAGTAGGGCAACGGGCGCCGCCGGGGCCGACTTGCGGTGTTTCTTTGAGGGCTTGGTCGCGGCCGCAATTGCGACCGTGGGGGCGATGAGCAGACCGAGAGCCACGGTCTTGCCGGAGCCGGTCTGCGAAGAAATACGGAGATCGCGACCCGCGAGCTCAGGCTCCAAGACGGCGCGTTGAATCGCAGTGAAGGTTTCAAATCCGGCGTTGCGCAATGCTGCGCCGAGGCCCGCGGGGGCCTGATCGAGGCTAAGGAGCTCAGACATGGAGCCGGGGGAGTAGCACAAACCCTGGAGATCACCCGCCGACCCCATATTCAGAGGACGATTCGGTCATGAAAACTCCCAAAACCCGCCGCTAGCAGCTCGAAATGCACCACGAGACGATCCGTTCCATCGATGGCTGATGGACGAGGTGGCAGGCTGGGGCTAACGCGTTTTGCCGATGGACCCCAGCGCGCCACGCCCTGCGCCGATTCCGAATTCGATCGACGTGCTCCATCGGGACGATGCCATCGTCGTCGTGGACAAGCCGTCCGGGCTTTCGGTTCATCGCGGTGACGACCATGGCTCCACCTTTGCGCTCAACCTCACACGCAACGAGATCGGTCAATGGGTCTATCCGGTCCACCGCCTCGATCGAGCCACTAGCGGGGTCCTGGTCTTCGCGCTTTCCTCCGAGCACGCGCGCACACTCCACGCCTCGTTTCACGACCGTCTGGTAGACAAGGACTACCTGGCGCTCGTTCGGGGCACGCCGCCAGCGAGTGGCTCGATCGACAGTCCGATGGCCAAGCGGGAAGGAGGGCCGGACGTCGAAGCGGTGACCGACTATCAAACGCTCTACTCGTCAGATCAGCGTCTTTCCCTAGTCGAAGCCCGTCCCCGGACTGGGCGGCGCCATCAGATTCGCCGTCACTTGCGCCGAATCGACCATCCACTGGCCGGTGATGTCCGGTACGGAAACGGCGCCGACAACCGCCGGTACCGTGCGGAACTTGGCCTCTACCGCCTCGCGCTTCACGCGCTGCGCCTATCGTTTCCGCACCCCGCAAACGGAGAGCGGGTCACGTTCGAGAGCGCGGTACCTCGAGACCTCGCGATGCCGTTCGAGCGCATCGGCATCCCGGAGGAATTCTACCGACAGTAGTTTCCGGTTCAGCCGGGATTGCATGCTGCTGATGCTGCGTCGTCCTCGGCTTTGCAGGGGTAGGCGTCCGGAGGGATCTCCTCGAACCAAGCCTGGCCCTGCTCGCAGGTCAGTCCGCTTACGCAGCTGTTCACCGCGCCGAACGCGCTCAGACAGGCGCTCGAGACCGCATTGGCCTGTTGCGCGATTCCGACGCAATTGCTCCCGCATGCTTCTATGGTTTCCTCGGGATCGCACTCGACGAGCTTGGTGCAGAACTCCGCGCAGTTCGCCGGGTTGTTGCTGGTGAACATCTCGCTTTCGTCTGCACAAGCAGCGAAGCCAAAGAGACAAAACGAACCCAGCGTCACGAACAATGCCCTCATGCGGCACCTCCTGCTCGCGAGCGTACATCAGCTGAATGGCGGTTCCCATTCCAAAACGCGTTCTGCCGTGATCCCGTGTTTTCGTTAATCCAAACCCGAGTTGCCGGCGTAGGCAGATCGAAAGCCGGGTGCGAACGCAACAGTGACCCGCGTAGGAGAGAACACCATGACCAAGAACATCCTTAGCTCAATCCTCATCGGCCTCCTTTCGGTGCTCGCCGTCGCCTGTGGCGATGCAGGAAACGCAGCCTTCGACGAGGATCTCAGCCCTGGCGACGTGCTCGCCGGCAACCAGGAAGAGGTCGATCCGGACCCGGAGCTCGGCGGCGAGAACGACGGGGTCGATCCCGATGCAGGCGAGGGTGGTGAGCTCGGAAACGACGACAAGCCGCCAGTCGTCGCCGTCGAGGCTGCCTGTGGTGACGGGTTCGTCGATCCCCTCGAGCGTTGCGACGACGGAAACACGGAAGACGGAGACGGCTGCTCGAGCGCGTGCGAGGTCGAAGCCCGAGGGCAAATCACGATCGACGTGCTGATCGACAATCTTGCTTCGAATGACGAGCCGGCCGTTGGCACATGTGCCGATGTCATCGATCTCGCGATTGGCGTCGAGACTGTTTCTGGTTCCGGAACCTGCGTCGTCAACGAGGGCACCAACGCGTTGAGCTATTCGGTCGATCTCGACCTCGCGGCGGACGGCGCCGTCGACGGGGAGGTCGAGATCATTCTGAACGGCGGATCACACGTCCTAGATGCCAAAGGGACATTCGAGGATGACGTGTTCTTCTTCTCGTTCGAGGGGGTGACCCTCATCACCCAAGGCGTCCGCGCCATCTGGCAGGGCGAGCAAAAGGCGACGCTCGACTAGCCGAACGACGCAGTCAGCAAAGCAGACAGGGCGCCCCTCGAAAGGGCGCCCTGTTTCGCTTGTGCACCCAACTCCCGGTCCCCGTGGTATTCTCTCTGCTGAGCTCGCGAGCAGCGGAAGGACCGGCGATATGGATCAGGGCGACGGCAGTTTCTTTGGGATAGTCATTCAACTCGTCTTCCTGGCGTTCTTCCTATTCGTGTTCTGGAGGATCTTCGAGAAAGCCGGGAAACCAGGCTGGGCCGCGCTCATCCCGATCTACAACGTGATCGTCTTACTCGAGATCGTAGGGCGTCCCATCTGGTGGATCGTTCTCTTGTTCATACCGATCGTGAACATCGTCGTCGGCTTCCTCCTCGCCCTCGACCTCTCTCGGTCCTTTGGTCACGACCTCGCGTTCGCCCTGGGGCTGTTCTTCCTCGGTTTCGTTTTCTATCCCATTCTAGCCTTTGGTGGAGACACCTACGAAGGCCCGTCCGTGGCCTGAGAGGCGAAAGCCGGCTCGGTTCTTAGCCCTCGATCCGGCATCGATGGGGCCCTCGCGCAATCTTTGCGCCGCGAACAGGAGAGCGGGAATGGGCGCTGACGTCTACTCCCAGCGCTTGGTTTCGGTGCCAGCTTGCGGCCCCGTCCGAGATTTGCTTCAACACGGCCCATGCCCGACTTCGGTACCTCCGACTTTCACAACGTCCTCTTTGCCGGCGCGCGCTCGAGCGGCAAGACCACCCTCGCTGAGGCGCTCCTATTTCACGCCGGCGAAACTACCCGCCAGGGCGACGTCGACGCTGGCACCTCGCTAAGCGACTTCGAGAAAGAAGAGCAGGCGCACCACTACTCGGTGTACTCGACGCTCTTGCACGCGACTCATCAGGGCAAGCGAATCAACATTCTCGACCTCCCGGGCGCTCCCGATTTCATCGGGCAGGCGATTGCCTGTCTTCCCGCGGCAGAGACCATGGTGCTCGTCATGGATCCGGATGCCGGGATCAACAGCATGAGCAGGCGCTTCGTGAAGCTCGCGCAGAGCCTCAACCTTCCAGTCGCCATCGTGGTGAGTCACATCGGTGAAGGTGTCTCGCGTCTCGGGCCGTTCTTGAACGACCTCAAGCAGGCGTTCGGACGAGGCTGCCTCCCGATCAACCTGCCGGCGAACGGCGGCACCGGCGTGATCGATTGCCTACTGAATGGAAAGGGTGAAAGCGACCTCGGGCCAGTTGCCGGCTTTCACACCGAGTTGCTCGACCAAGTCGTCGAGATCGACGACGCGCTCATGGAGCGCTACCTCGAAGGCGAGGATCCAAACTACGAGGCGCTTCACGAGCCGTTCGAGCGAGCTATGGACCAGGCGCACGTCGTACCGGTCTGCTTCACGGATGCCCTGAGCGGTGCCGGCATCGACGAGCTCCTCGATATCATCGTTCGGCACTTCCCCAGCCCTCCCGAGGGCAACCCACGCCCGTTCTTCATCGGTGAAGGAGAGGGAGAGAAACCGTTCCTCTACGCCGATGATTCGAGCAAGACCCTCCTAGCCCGAGTCTTTCACGTCACGACGGACCCGTACCTCGGAAAGCTCTGCCTATTTCGGGTCTATCAGGGCACCATCAAGGCGGGCGATCAGCTCTTCATCGGAGACGGAAAGAAGCCGATTCGGGTCGGCCACATGTTCAAGTTGCAAGGTAAGCAGCGCGAGCCCGCGCAGAAAATCGTGGCCGGCGACATGGGCGCGATTGCGAAGCTCGACGAGTTGCACCTTGCAGATGTCCTGCACGACGATCACGCGCTCGACCACGTCCATCACAAGCCGCTTCCGTACCCGTCACCCCTTCACGGACTCGCCGTAGTTCCGAAGACCCGGTCCGACGAGAACAAGATCGCCGAAGTTCTCGCCCGAATTCGAGAGGAGGACCCGACGTTCCAGGCGCATTTCGACTCCGAGACGCACGAGCTCGTCGTGCACGGGCTCGGGGAGCTGCACTTGAACCTCGTCATCGAGCGGATGAAGAACCAGGGCATCGAGGTCGAAACGAAGCCACCCAAGATCGCGTACCACGAAACCATCATGGGCAAGGCCGAGGGCCAGTACCGGCACAAGAAGCAGAGCGGTGGCGCAGGTCAGTTCGGCGAAGTCCATCTTCGGGTCGAGCCGCTCGAGCGAGGCGGCGGCTTCGAGTTCGTCGACAAGATCGTCGGCGGCGTGATCCCCAAGGGCTTCTTGCCGGCGATCGAGAAAGGCGTTCGCGACATCATGCGAACCGGAATCGTCGCGGGTTATCCGATCGAAGACGTTCGCGTGACGGTCTACGACGGAAAGACACATGCGGTCGACAGCAAGGAGATCGCGTTCAAGACCGCGGGCAAGTTCGCCTTCAAGGACGCATTCTTGAAAGCGAGGCCGCAGATTCTCGAACCGATCGTGAATGTAGAGGTCGCCACCCCAGGCGACACCGTCGGCTCGATCACAGGTGACCTTTCGAGCCGTCGTGGACGAGTCCTCGCGACCGACATGATGAGCAGTGGGACCGCGGTGGTGAAGGCGTCTGTACCACTCGCAGACATGATGGACTACGAGCCCGCGTTGGCGAGCATGACGAAGGGGCGCGGCAGCTACACGATGGAGCTCAGCCACTACGACGCCGTGCCGGAGCGAATCGCCCAGGACCTGGTTTCCAAACACGCGGGCCAGCGCGCCTAGACGTCCGAGAGGGCTACTCGACGCGCGTCACCGCGACGCGGGTCGAGTTGAGCTTCGGGGTGCCGGAGAACGGGTCGAGGCTCCGGTTGTCCACGAGAAGGTTCCGGTTCGCCCCATAGACGATTGGTTCGCCTCCGCCCGCGGGGTTGAACACGCGCGAACCCCATCCGTGCGGGATACAGACAATGCCCGGTCGCACTCGGTCGGTCACCTCGGCGGGGAGCTCGATTGCAGCGACCTGCGAGCGAACGTTCACCCGATCGCCATCCGAAATGCCCAGCGCTGCCGCGTCGTCGGGATGGATCTCGCAGCGGTTCTCCTTTTGCCGCTTCTGAACGTTGGGTAACTCCGTCAGCCAGGAGTTCATCAGGTGCAAGCTACGGCTTCCGGTCATGACGAACGGGAACGCTTCGCTCCGCTTTGGTGATTCGGAAAGCTTGTTTGCGAGCGCCCGGCAGAACGCCTCCGGCGCGACTAGAATCGGAGCACCCTTGCGAAACTCGGCGAACTGACCGAAACGCTTCTCCGCGTGCGCGACCCCGTGTGGCGCTTCCTTGATCGACTTGTACGTCGCGCGCTTGGACGCCGTCACAGCCACCCGCTCCAGGAGGGCGGGCGAAATTTCGAGACCTGGCCGCCTCAGAACCTTCGATACCCAGCGGCTCGCCCGAATCGCGCTGTTGAAACCCGGCCGCCCGAGCATCGGGACCCCCATCGCCAGAGCGACGTCCGTGAAGAACCTCCATTCGGGGGGCACGTCCGGAGGTGGGTCCACGGCACGGTTCGCGTACTGAAGGAACGAACGGTCCTGCGCGTTTGCCAAGTTGAAGGGCAGCTCCTCCCGCTCGAGCCAATGCGGAGCTGGAATGAGCCAATGAGCGTGGCGGTGGCTTTCGCGTTGAACCAAATCCACGACGACCAGGCAGTCGAGAGAGGCGAGGGCGCGGTCGAGCGCAGCTCCATCCGGGCCGGCGACCACGGGATTGCCGGCCTGGATGATCAGGGCGCGAACCCGGCCTTCGCCGGGCGTTTCGATTTCATCAGGAAGCTCGCACACGCTCCGGCAACCCATCACCGTATCCAGCCCTCGGACCCGGCTCACGCCGTCTTCGCTCAGGCTCCGCGATGCGAAGTCGGTCATGTTGACGAAGCCGGAGTCCCAGCGGCGGCCTCCCGGCCGGTCGAAGTGCCCGGTGACCAGGTCCAGCACCATCGAGAGCCACTGCGCCAGGGTGCCGGTGTCGTTTTGGCTTACTCCAGTCATCGTGAGGCACATGGCGCCTCGGGCGCCCGCGTAGCCCCGCGCGACTTCCTCGACTGTCGAGACTGGAATGCCGGTCCACGAGCTCATCGCCTCGAGATCCACCTGCTCGACCAGCGCGCGAAGCCGGGCGACGTGATCTGCTGGCAAGTTGGCAACGGCGTCAGCGTTCTCCAGCCCTTCGCGTAGAACGACGGCAAGAACGCCAATCAGGAACGCCCAGTCGGTCCCGGGTTCGATCGGAAGATGGAGGTCGGCGTCCTCGGCGCTTCGTGTCCGGCGTGGGTCGACCACCACAATCGTCGCGCCCTGATTCTGGCGCGCCCGCATTCGGCTCCAGCCGTCGGTCGCGCTCCCGAGCCAACCGAACTTGCTCGTGGCTGGATTGCCTCCGACCAACAAAAGGTAGTCGCAGCCGTCGACGTCGGGCGAAAAGGGCACGAAGGTGTATCCGAAGAGCGCCTGTGAAACCACGTGTTGGTTGTTCTGGTCCAGAGACGAGGCGCTGAAGCGGCTCTTGGTCCCGATTCCGTCGATCAGCCCGAGAGCGAAGATGATGTCGGAGCCAAAGCCGACGGGGTTGCCGATATACGAACCGATCGCGTCCGGTCCGTGCTCGTCCATGATGCGACGCAGGTCTGACGCCACCCCCTCGACGGCCTCGTCGTATCCGACCCGCACGTACCCATCCCCGACGCGCTTCATCGGGTACCGAAGCCGCTGAGGATGCTCGACCACTTCGTGCGCTGACAGACCCTTGTTGCAGACGTCTCTCCACGAACCGGGATTCTCTTTGTCAGCCTTGATGCGGACGACGCGGTTCGCCTTCACGTCGACTTCGACGGCGAGCCCGCAGCAGGACTCACAATAGCGGCATGTCGTGTAGATCAGTTGGCTGTCGTTCCGCACGGCGCACTCCGGGCAAGGCTCGGCTCGCAGGGAATCTAACACGAACCGTCAGGCACGCGTCGTCAGACGGCCCATTCCGGAAGAACGCCGGGCTCGATGTCGAACAGAATCGTTCCCAGGAAATAGAACACGAGAGTGATCACCAGGGCGCCGATCACGTTCAAGACGAGGCCGACGCGGGCCATCTCGGGAATCGTGACCCGCTGGCTTCCGAACACGACCGCGTTGGGCGGCGTGGCCACCGGCATCATGAACGCGCAGGAGGCCGAGAGCGTTGCCGGCACCATCAGAAGCAGCGGGTGAATTCCGGTGGCTACCGCGATCGACGCGAGCACCGGAAGGACCATTTCGGTCGTCGCCGTATTTGACGTCAGCTCGGTCAGGAACGTCAGGCCCAGGCAGGTCGAAAGGATGATGACCAGGGTCGGAACGCCTGCGAGGCCCGTGAACTGCTCGCCGATGAACTCGGCCAGGCCGGTGACCTGGAACCCTTGCGCCAGAGCGAACCCGCCGCCGAACAGCAAGACGATGTTCCAGGGCAGCCGGCCGATGACGTCCGGCCCCATGATGGTTGCAGATTCGGCGCCGGGCGAGCGAGTTGGTATCAGAAACAGGATCGAGGCCATGCTGATGGCGATCGTCGCGTCGTCGAGTAGCTCGCCGTGAGGCAGGAGCTGCGACCAGCCGGGCACAGTCAACGAGCCTAGCTCGACGGGCACTCGAAACAGCCAGAGCAGAGCCGTCGAGACGAAAACGAACAGGACGACTCGCTCCTCGTACCGGAGCGAACCGAGCTTCTCGGCTTCCTCCTCGACCACCGAGCGGTCGACCGTGACCACGTCGGGGATTCGATAGAAGACACGCGTGATCAGCAACCAGGCGATGAGGAGAAGGATGATCGTAATCGGCAGCGCCATGACGAACCAGAGGCCAAAACCGATCGGCGGTGCGTCCGGAAACGTGATCAGGAAGATTCGCTGCAACGAGAGGTTCGGCGGCGTGCCGACCAGGGTCGCGATTCCTCCGACCGAGCAGGAGTACGCAATCGCGAGCATCACCGCGACCGAGAACGTGTGGGTCGCCCGCTCGCCGAAGTCTTCTTCCATGCGAACGACCATGGCGAGGCCGATGGGGATCATCATGATCGCGGTCGCGGTGTTCGAGATCCACATCGAGAGGAATGCGCCCGCGAGCATGAAGCCGAGAATGATCCGCTCCGCTCCCCCGCCGACGCCCCGAATGATCCAGAGCGCGATGCGACGGTGGAGATTCCATTTCTCCATCGTCAGCGCGATCATGAAGCCGCCCAGGAACAGGACGATGGTGCTGTTGAAGTAGACCGGCGCCGTATCTCCGGTGCGCTCGATCCCGAGCAGGGGGTACAGAATCAGCGGCAGGAGGGCGGTTGCGAACAGGGGAATGGCGTCCGTGATCCACCAGGTCGCCATGAGCAGCGCGACCGCCGCCATCCGAGTGACCTGCGGTCGAGTTGGGTCGAGATCGAGCATCATGCAGATCGCGAACAGCGCCGGGCCGAGAAACAGGCCGATTCGCTGTCCCTTCGAACGAGCGCCTCGCCTTGGGAGCCTGGAATGGTCGCGTTCCGGGGGGAGCGTACGCGGCGATAGCGTCATGGCCTGCTCTCTGTCACGTCGCGTCGCTCCTCCGCCTCAGCAACGCCCATCGTATCCGCTCAGAGGCTGTCGTAGTAGTCTCTGGCGTCTACCGCTGTGCGCCGGAGGCCTTCTCGCGTATCGACGAGCGGCTGGTAACCCAGCTCTTGCCGGGCTCGCTCGATCGAGAAGTAGCTGTCGTTCACGCAAAGGTCGACGTCCACCATGCTGAAAAGCGGCTTCGGCTTGCCGAACACTTGGAACACGCGCTCGCCCGCAGTCGCCAGCGCGCGCGCGACCAGCCCAGGGATCCGAATCGAACGCGCATCGAGCCCCATGTCCTTCACTAGCGTACTGCTGAATTCTCCGGTGTTGATCGGGTCGCCATCGGTGATGAAGTAGGCCTGACCGCATACCGGTGAGCCTTCCACCAAACGCTCGGCGGCCTTGATTTCGGCATCGACGAGGTTGTCGATGTACGTGTAGTCCATTCGAGTATCGTCGCTCCCAAAGAAGACGAGCGGCGCTCCCTGCTTCAACGCCCTCATCAGCGGGCCGATCAAGGTGTTGCGCTCGCCGGGCCCGTAAATGCCTCCAGGGCGAACCGCAGTCGTGAGCAAGCCGTTCTTGCCGTTTGCCGCAAGGACCAGCCGTTCAGCGGCAACCTTCGTCGCGGAGTACAGGTCGGGGTCTGTGCTGTAGGAAACGGCCTCTTCGGTTCCTCGGTGGCCGGATCCCGATGCAGTGATGATCGAGCTGGTCTGGACGAGGCGCCGGACACCGGCATCTTGCGCCGCCTGGAGCACCGCTTTCGTGCCGTCGACGTTGACGCTTCGAACGAGCTCGGCGAATCGCTTCGGCGTGTACGTCAGAGTCGCGATCATTGCGGCGGTATGGAACACCGTGTCCACGCCGTCACACGCGGCGCGGAGCGTCGACAAATCACGGATGTCGCCCTGAAACCAGCGAAGGTTTGGGTCTTCGAATGGCGCCGGTTCGAGGTCGAAGCCGTGCACTTCGCAACCCCGAGCCAGGAGCGCCCGGACGAGGTTGCTGCCTACATAGCCGGCGCTACCTGTTACCAGGCACCGGAGCCCATCGATCGCTCGTTCTCGTTCCATCGCGCCGGCACCTTGGCAAATCGCTTGGAACCGGGCAACCAGCCCGTCAGTCGGCGGCGAAGCAGTAGAAGCGTCCGGCTCCTTGCCGCACAGCCAAGCCTTCTTCGGTGCAGCTCACAGTCTCGTGCGCGGAGTTCCAGGAGCGCGTATCGGGCCCGCCGATCGTCACGCCCGGTGGGGCGAGGTCACTGTGCCCGACTTGAGCCAGCTCGTTCTCGCTTGCGGACGTCCAGTCGAGACATGTCCGGCCCTCGGATACTCTGCCCTCCATGGTACTTCCGGTGATGATGTCGTGCTCGGCGAGCGGGACCAAGTCGCCGTTTTCATCGATGACGAGGCCCTCTTGTTCCGGGTCTTCGTCCGCGCCCCAGAGCAGCCTGGGAATCCCGTCCGTGTGGAGCGATTCCACGTCCGCCGCAACCTCTTGAAGACGCACGTTGTACCAGGGGCCGTCTCCGATCCGATCTCGTGCGTCTTCGTCGGACGTGCTGAGATAGGCTCGCCAGGTTCGATCACCGGCCCCAACCGCGTCGGCCAAGGTTCGGCAGCTCTCGTCCGCACCCGCAAGCCCGCCGATGTTTCCGCCGTCTGCTCCGGTACCGACGCTAGTCACGAAAAACGAAACGCGGGGCTCAGAAGAGCCGCCGCCAGATGGGCTATCGCTACACGCGCTAAGCATGAAAACGAGAACCGATGAGATGGTTGTTGTCAGGCGCATCCAAGACCGCGTTCTCTAGGGGGAAGCCGCAGCTATCCCGCCGAACGGGGTCGAATGTCAAGCTCAGACGAGTCAAACCGCGAATCGGTTCGGAGAGGCATCCATTGACGGCCCGGAGCGACGATCTAATAACAGGGCATGGCAAGCTCGTCCGAGCCCAGCGGGGCGGTCAGCGGAAGTCGCACCCGCGCATACGTCGATTTCCTGTTCAAGTGGCGGTGGCTGGTCTTGTTCGGTGCCCTGGGCATCGGCGTTCTGGCAGCGAGTGGCGCGCGCTTCACCGAGTTCAAGAACGACTACCAATACTTCTTTCGTGAGGACAACCCACAGCTCCGGGCCTTCGAAGAGCTCCAAGAGATCTACACCAAGAACGACAACACGCTGATCGTCCTCGCGCCCGATGCAGGCAAGGTCTTCACGCCGGAGACGCTGGCCGCGGTGGGCGAGATCACCGAGCGCGC
The DNA here is from genome assembly GCA_048550275.1 of Polyangiales bacterium. Classification (GTDB taxonomy): domain Bacteria; phylum Myxococcota_A; class Polyangia; order Polyangiales; family Houyiibacteriaceae; genus SG8-38. Next base: position 4,096 of record JBLYYU010000263.1, on the reverse strand, counting down.
TTGGCAACTGCCGTTCGCGACGCGCGTGGATTCGATCACCAATTTTCAGCACACGCGCGCTGAGGAAGACGACCTTATCGTCGACGACCTCGTCGACTTGGAGCGCGATTACGGAGCGGCGGAGCTCGATGAGCTTCGCGAGACCGCGCTGGCCGAGCCTCTCTTGCGGCGACGTCTCATCTCGGATGAAGCGCATGTGACTGCGATCTTCGTTCGCCACACGGTTCCGAGGAAGGCTTCGGACGAGCAGACTCAGGCCGCCCTTGCTGCCCGCGAGCTCGCCGCCGACATCGAGAGCGCGTATCCGGGGCACACCATCTACCTCACCGGCGGCGTCATGCTCTCGAACTCGTTCTTCGAGGCGTCGGTCCAGGATCTGTCCACGCTCGTGCCGCTGATGTACGTGATTCTGCTTCTCACTGCGCTGCTCTTTTTGCGTTCGTTCTGGGGTATGGTGATCACGCTGCTGATCATCATGCTCTCCTCATCGACTGCGATGGGGCTTGCGGGCTGGCTGGGGATTCCGATTACGCCACCGAGCTCCAGTGCACCGACCGTCATCATGACGCTTGCGGTCGCAGACAGCATTCACCTCCTCGTCACACTGTTCCAATCGATGCGCCAGGGCATGGACAAGAAGCAGGCGATGACCGAGAGCATGCGAATCAATCTGAGCCCGGTGTTTCTCACGAGCCTCACCACCTGCATCGGCCTTCTGGCCTTGAACCTGAGCGACGTCCGGCCTTTCAACGACCTTGGGAACATCTCCACGATGGGCGTAACTGCGGCGTTTCTGTACACCGTGATCCTCCTTCCGGCCCTCGTCGCGATCTTCCCGATTCGCCAGGCCAAAGCTGGCAACGAGGAGTCACGCGCCGTCGTGAGGCTCGGAGAGATGGTGATCGCACAGCGAAAGCCCCTCCTCTGGCTCGGGGTCGGCCTGGTCGTGGTTCTCAGCGTGATGGTGACCCGCAACGAGCTCAACGACGAGTTCGTGAAGTACTTCGACGAGAGCTTCGCGTTCCGGACGGACACCGATTTCGTCAGCGAGAACCTCTCCGGTATCTACACCATGGAGTTCTCGCTGAGCTCAGGCGAGGAATCGGGAATCGCCAACCCCGACTATTTGCAAAGCGTCGAGGATTTTTCGAACTGGCTGAGAGAACAGTCGAACGTCGAGCATGTATTCACGATCACCGACACCTTCAAGCGCCTGAACAAGAACATGCACGGGGATGACCCGGATTGGTACGTCCTCCCGACGGAGCGTGACCTCGCTGCACAGTACCTGCTCCTCTACGAGATGTCGCTTCCCTACGGGCTCGATCTCAATGACACGATCAACGTTCAGAAGTCGTCGACGCGTTTGATCGTCACGACCGAGAACGTCACTGCGGTTCGAATGCGCGAGCTTCAGCGGGAGTGCGAAGACTGGCTGCACTCGAACACCCCTGAAACGATGTGGACGGTTCCCGCCTCCACGAACTTGATGTTCTCACACATATCCGAGCGCAACATCAAGAGCTCCATTCTAGGCGCGGTGATTGCCCTCATTCTGATAGCCATCATTCTCGCCGTCGCCTTCCGCAGCGTGAAGTTCGGCGCGATCAGCATCATCCCCAACCTGGCCCCGGCCCTGATGGCGTTTGGAATCTGGGGTATCATCAACGGTCGAATCGACGTCGGCAATGCGGTCGTCCTCACCATGGCGCTCGGGATCATCGTGGACGACAGCGTTCACTTCTTGAGCAAGTACCTTCGCGCGCGCCGCGAGGGCGGTATGAGCCCCGAGGGGGCGGTTCGATACGCTTTTTCCACGGTCGGATCCGCCTTGGTGGTGACCTCGTTCATCCTGGTCGCGGGATTTCTAGTGCTGACCCTCTCGCCGTTCGGTCTAAACGCGGGTATGGGTCTGCTGACAGCTATCGTCTTGCTGGTGGCGCTTGGCGCTGACCTCTTGTTCTTGCCGCCCCTGCTCATGAAGATCGAAGGAGAAAGTCCATGAAGCGTTCCTTTGCACCGTTCCTGCTCCTCAGCATGCTCGTTCCAGCTTTGGCTCTGGCTGGTCCCGCAGAGGACAAGGGCTTGGAAATCGCCGAGGAAGCGGACCGTCGCGACGAGGGCTTCAGCGACACTCGCTCCAACATGGTGATGATCCTTCGCAACAAGCGCGGTCAGGAGAGCAAGCGTGAGCTCGAAATCCGAACGCTGGAGGTCAAAGACGACGGGGACAAGTCGATGACGGTGTTTCACACGCCGCGCGACGTTCGCGGAACGGCCTTGCTGACGTACTCGCATCCGGTGGACGCTGACGAGCAGTGGCTCTACCTGCCTGCGCTTCGCCGCGTGAAGCGTATCGCGTCGAACAACAAGTCCGGTCCGTTCATGGGCTCGGAGTTCGCATACGAGGACTTCGCGTCGCAAGAAGTCGAGAAGTACACGTACAAGTACCTCAAAGACGACAAGGTCGACGGCGTCGATTGCTTCCTCGTCGAGCAGTACCCGGTCAGCAAGGACTCCGGCTACACCAGGCTCCAGGCCTGGATCGACAAGGACGAGTACCGCCTGCGCAAAATCGATTTTTACGATCGAAAGGGAGAGCTTCTAAAGACGCTCACTCCGAGCGGCTACAAGCAATACCTCGGTAAGCACTGGCGCGCTCACAAGATGAACATGGTCAACCACCAGAACGGCAAGAGCACCGAGCTCATCTGGAGCGACTTCAAGTTCAAGACGGGTCTCAAGGAAGGCGACTTCACCCGTACCCGTTTGCAGCAGGTTCTCTAAGCGCGATTACCGCCGGCTGGGAACAAATGCGCGTCTCGATCGTCTCCGCGTCTCTGCTAGCCCTCCTCCTCAGCGCTGGGGCTGTGCCCGCATCCGCCCAGGAGGACGATCCGAATCAGACGGTGCGCGAGCTTCAAGAACCGGCTTCGGAAGCGGTGGACCTCGAGCTTCACAGCCCGACCACCACTGAAGAGGAGGCGGACTGGGCGGAGGAGACGGCCGTAGACGAGCCGCCGGAGGAGCCGGAAGCGGCGCCGAGCGAAGAAGAAGAGGAGCGGGAGACCTTCGGCGACCGCTTCCGTCGTGGCGACCTTTTTGGTTGGTTCGACGCCGAAGCGCGCTTCTTCCCTCAGCAGGCGGGCAACCCCTTCGGAATCCCGCAAGAGAACAACTATTGGTTCAACGCGTCGGCGGCCTGGGAGCCCGGCTTCTTCATGAACGTCACCGACTACATGAATTTCGAGCTGGTCTTGTTCGGTCGCGTCGACCAGCACGATCGGAACCGGACGCATGGCGACATCCGGGAAGCTTTCTTCGAGCTCTTCTTCGACGAATGGTCGCTCGGCTTTGGCATGCACAAGGTCTTCTGGGGCGTCACCGAGTCCCGCCACCTGGTCGACATCATCAACCAGAGCGACCTGGTCGAAGACTTCGATACGCAGATCAAACTGGGCCAGGCCATGGTCACGACGTCGTACACGCACGACAAGGCCGGCATCTTCACCCTCTTCTTGATGAGCTGGGCGCGGCCCTTGGTCTTTCCGGGGCCCCTCGGGCGCCCCTCGCTTCCGATCCCTGTCGACAACAACATCCGGGTCTACGAGTCGCCGCTCAACGCAGGGCAAATCGACGTGGCGTTTCGCTGGTCTCACTCGATGGCCGGCCTCGACTGGGGCTTGAGCTACTTCTTCGGGACGACGCGCGAGCCGCAGCTCTTCCAGACGACGAACGCTGTCGGCAACCCGGTGCTGCAGCCCGTCTACGAGCTCATTCACCAAGGCGGCCTCGACGCTCAATACACCTACGAAGGCCTTCTCTTGAAGGCCGAGGCGATCGTTCGAGGTGGGCAGGGGCCGACGTTCGGAGCGGTGACAGGCGGTTTCGAGTACACGTTCTATCAGGTGGGCGGGAGCATCGTCGATCTCGGAGCCATACTCGAATACAACTACGATGGGCGCGACAATCAGACCTTCATAGTGTTCGAGAATGACTTCTTCACAGGAGTGCGCTTGTCGCTCAGCGATGTGGGAAGTACGGAGTTCCTCGTTGGCACGTTCATCGACGCGAAAGACGGCTCGGTGTTGATCTC
>JBLYYU010000262.1:0-7307 GCA_048550275.1 Polyangiales bacterium | reverse complement strand
GTCTATCATCCGGAGCACGAAACGCGCCGCGCTGTGATTGGGCCGAGCGATTGGCTGAAGGGCGAGGGTGATGGGCCCCACATAGCGACCCTTTCCGTGCAACTGCCGGAGCTCCCGAAGTCAGCCGTCCCGGAGGCGCCCGAGGACTGACTCGACCTCGGCCTGAATCGTCGCCAAGCGCTCCTTCGATTCTGCTTCGAAGCGCAGAACTAGAACGGGCTGGGTGTTGGAAGCTCGAACCAGCCCCCACCCTCCTTCGAATTGGATTCGTGCCCCGTCGATGTCGATGAGCTGATGCGTCGGGCGATAGTGCTCGACCACTCGTTGAACCAGATCGAATTTGCGAGCATCTTCGCAGTCAACGCGGATTTCCGGGGTGGCGAAGGTTTCGGGCACGTCGCTCAGCATTTGGTGGAGCGGCACCTCGCTCCGAGAGACGATCTCGAGAATGCGGAGCGTCGCGTAGATGGCGTCGTCGAAACCATAGTAGCGGTCCGCGAAAAAGATGTGGCCGCTCATCTCGCCGGCGAGCAAGGCCCGCTCTTCTTTCATCTTGGTCTTGATGAGCGAGTGCCCCGTCTTCCAGAGAACCCCGCGTCCGCCGTGGGCTTCGATGTCGTCGTACATCGTCTGCGAGCATTTGACCTCGCCGATGATCGTCGCTCCAGGATGCTTCTCGAGCAGAGCACGCGAGAGAATTATCATGAGCTTGTCGCCCCAGATGATCTCACCTCGCGCGTCGATCACGCCCACTCGATCCGCGTCGCCGTCGTACGCGAACCCCAGCTCGAGACCGTCCGAGAGCACCCGTTCCCGGAGCATCTCGAGTGTTTCAGGTTCGGTGGGGTCGGCGTGATGGACCGGAAAGGTGCCGTCCATTTCGCAAAGCATCGCAATCGGGCTCAGGTCGAGAGCCTTCATCACTTCTAGCGCCAGTGGCCCACCGGCGCCGTTGCCTGCGTCGATTGCGAAGCGAATGTCACGACGGCCGAGGTCGATGTCCGCCAGCGCCTTTTCGACGTAGGCGGGAGTTGGATCGACCTCTTCGAGCGAGCCGCCAGTCGTGGGGGTGAAGCTCCTGTTTTCCATGTTGGTGCGAAGCTCGGCGATGTCGGCGCCGTAGAGTGAGCCCTTGCCCACCATCATCTTGAAGCCGTTTTCGTCCGGCGGATTGTGGCTGCCGGTGATTTGGACGCCGCCATCGAGGTCCAGATTGTGCACGGCGAAATACAGAAGTGGCGTGGGTCCGACGCCGATGTCGACCACCTGGATGCCGGTCTCGATCAGGCCGGCGCAAAGGGCTTCGTGCAGTCGCGGCGAGCTCAGGCGGCAGTCGCGCCCTACGGCGATACGTTTCAAGCTGCGCCGCGCATAGAACGTGCCGAGGCTGAGGCCAAGCGCTCGCGCGAAGTCAGCACCGAAATCGCGATCGGCATGCCCTCGAATGTCGTATTGGCGGAAGACGTGAGGATTCACAGGATCACCGGCGGGAGTCCCCTCGCTCGCGAAGCGCGGCGACGACCTCTCGGACGTCCTGGGCCTGCTCCCGCGGAACGATCAAGAGGGCATCGCCCGAGTCCACCACGACCAAGTCGTCGACGCCGACCAGGGCTACTAGTTTTCCGTCCGGGGCGGCGACGAAGTTGCCACTCGATGAGACAGCGATGCCGTCCGACGGCAGCACGTTCCGCTGTTCGTCCTGCGGCGCGAGCTCCCAAGCGGAAGTCCAGCTTCCCAGGTCGGACCATTCGAATGAGCCGGGCACGACACTGACCGCGTCCACCTTTTCCATGATGCCATGGTCGATACTCACCGCGGGAAGCTCGCCGTACGATTCCTGGACCGCGGCGGTTTCGTTCCCGGCCCGCGCGGCTTCGTCGTAGCGTTGAAGCTCCTGACCGAGGCCGGGGAGGTGCTGGTCGATCGCGTCGAGAATCCGCGAAGCCAAGAAGAAGAACATCCCGCTGTTCCAGAGGAAGTTCCCGTTGGCGACGAACTGCTCGGCCCGCTGCCGATTGGGTTTCTCCACGAAGCGCCGGGCGCGGAAGACCCCCGGGTCCAGCTCCGAACCCACCTCGATGTACCCGTAGCCGGTTTCCGCTCGGGAAGGCCGGATCCCGATCGTGACGTAATCGCCATGCGTTGCGGCTTCGAGCCCTCGGCGCAGCGTGTCGACGTACGCCTTGGTGTCGCTGATGTAGTGATCGGCGGGCAGGACAGCCATGATCGCGTCCTCGTCTAGCCGGCGCACGTGGGTCGCAGACCAGCCGATGCATGGGGCTGTGTTTCGTCCAACGGGCTCGGCGAGGATCTGGTGGGGGGCGAGCTCGGGGAGCTCTCGCTCGACCTGCTCTCGGAGCTGCTCGGAGGTGACCACGAACGTGCGTTCGGCGGGGAGCACGTCCCAGACTCGCTCAGCGGTCGCCCGGAGCAGGGAACGCTCATCGGGACCGAGCGCTAGAAACTGTTTCGGCCGGGTGCTTCGCGACAGCGGCCAGAAGCGCGTTCCCGAGCCGCCGGCCATGATCACTGCGTATGCTTTGTCACTGTTGGTCATGAGGTGTCCGCTGCCTCAGCGGGTGATCAGGAAGACCCCGAGAGGCACGAGGTAGATGGCGAATATCCACATGCGCCCGACGAGGATGATCTGGCGGAGGATAACAAGCGAGACATATCCCGTCACCAGGGCGGTTGCCCCTCCGACCCAGGCGCCCAATCCGAGCGTCCCGAGCCCTTCGGCACCGCTAGCTTCGAATAGCGCTGCACCGATGATTGCCGGGAGCGAGATCAGAAACGAAAACCTGAAGGCCGCGTTTCCCTGGATGCCCAGGAGCATGGCGACCGCGATGGTGACCCCGCTTCGGCTGATCCCTGGCAGCACCGCCACGCCTTGGGCGAGCCCGACCCCGAGCGCTTGCCACCAGCTCACTTGCGATTCCGTGCCGCGCGCGACCCCGCTTGCGATGAGAAAGGCGGCCGAGACCAGGAACCCGTAGCCGACCAAACGGAGGTCTTCGGAAAAGGCCTCCGCCGTGTTGCGAAGGAAGAGGCCGAGGGTCCCCGTGACCAGGGTCGCCAGGAGGATGCCCACGAGTGTCCGGCCTTCCTCGGTGCTCACGAATCGCTTCGGCTCGCGCAAGGCAGCGAGCGCTTCACCCAGTAGCGAGGCAATGTCTCTCCGGAAAAGTAGGATCGTGGCGAGCAATGTGCCCAAATGGAGGAGGATGACCAGCGCGAGCGAGCCCTCACGGATTTCGAAATAGCGCGCGCCGATCGCGACGTGCCCACTGCTCGACACCGGCAGGAACTCCGTCAGCCCTTGCAATGCGCCCAGTGCGGCCGCGGTCAGCCCATCGATCCCCTCAGACAAGTTGCAAGCCATAGCGGTTGTCGCACACCGCTGCAAGGAGTGGTGAGTCCCGCATTTCAGTCAGGCTTCGATGGCTGTTTCGGTCGGCTTCGACTACGATCCGCCCGGCTCTATGCGAGAGACGTGGAACGCGGCCCGAGTCGGCCTGATGGTGGTTCTCGGGCTGATTGTGACCTTCGCCGTCTACCGCTACGTCGACGAGCGTTCGTCCACCGATTCCGACTACGGCGTCTACGCGTACTTCGCCGATGTCCAGGGTCTGGTGCCCAAGTCTCGCGTGCTCGTTGCCGGTATACCGGTCGGCTATATTTCCTCGATCCGCCTCGATGGGACGCGTGCCCGCGTAGACCTCAGAATCGCCGGCGATCTCACGCTCTACGAAGATGCTCGGGTGACCATGCGGAGCCTCTCGCTCTTGGGGGAGCGCGCCCTGGTACTTCGCCCGGGGTCACCCGAGCTGCCGATCATTCCGGACGGGGGTGAGATCCGAGGCACCGACCAAGGTGTACAGACCGACGACATCATGGTGACGGTCAATGACATCGCCCAGAGCGTAAAAAAGATCACCGCGCAGATGGAGCGGGCCTTCGGCACGGAGGAAGCGGGCGATCGAATGGAGAGTGCGCTCCGGAACCTCAGTGATGCCCTCGAGAACATCAAGCAGGTCACCGACGACGCCGGGCCCCGCATCGTTCGAATCATGGAGAATGTCGAGCTGGCCACCGATGATCTCAGCCAGATCATTCACAAGCGACGGGGCGACATCGACCGTGGCGTTGCGGAGGTCGATGATACGATCGCCTCGATCCACCAGGCGGCCGATCAGCTCAATGCCGTGCTCGCCGACGTGAAAGAGGTGACGGGCCGTACCGCGAGAGGCGAGGGCACCATCGGCCGCCTGACACAGGACGAAGCGCTGATCGACGAAGTCGAAGGTGTAGCCGAAGGGCTGAACAGCTTCGTCGGCGGGCTGAATCGGCTCCGCACCATCGTGGAGCTCCGTAGCGAGTACTACGCTCTGTCGAACGCGTTCAAGACGTACTTCTCGATCTATTTGAAGCCTCGTGAGGGACGCTACTTCCTGGTCCAGGTCATCGACGACCCGCGAGGATCGGTGAGCGTTTCGGAAAGCATCATCCGTCAGAGCCCGCCGCCCCTGTTCTACCCCAACGAATACAAGCGCACGGAGATCACGCGCAGCAACCGCCTAAAGTTTTCGGCCCAGTTCGGAAAGAGCATATCGTTCGCCACGTTTCGCTTCGGAATCATCGAATCGACGGGCGGGCTCGGCCTCGACATCAAAGTCATCAAGGACCGGCTCGAGATCAACACCGACATTTTCGAGTTCGGCCGTCGGATTTGGCCGCGCCTCCGCGTTCGAGCCGGATTCGAAATCATTCGTCGCTTCTGGCTTCTGGCGGGTATCGACGACGCCATCAACGGCGGCAGAGACTATTTCATCGGCTTGCAGCTCCGCTTCGACGACGAAGACTTGAAGCCTCTGATTCCTCTCGGGGCGGTTGCCCTATGAGGGGTGTGGCACGAAGCGCGGGCGCTGTCGTGAAGTCTCCCATCGGGTTCGCGCGAGGTATCTCTTACGCGCTTCGAGGGATGCGCTTCGTCTACTTCCAGCACCCGAAGCTCGCGCGCTACTGGATCTTCCCGGTGCTCATCACGGGCTGCGCACTGGTCGCTGTCTTCTACGGAGCCGGTAGCTACAACGAGGACGTCGGCGCCGCGGTCTGGTCGCTCTTCCCGGAGAGCTGGAACGACGTATCGGGCTGGGTAGGCGGACTTCTGAGCGCGCTGCGTTGGGTCATCGAGGTGATTGCGGGCATCCTGATTACGCTGCTCGGCTTGGTGCTCGTGCTCATCTTGTCGAGCGTAGTCGCCGCTCCATTCAATGACGCGCTGAGCGAAGCAGTAGAGAACATCCTGACCGGCGAAAAGGCGCCCCCATTTTCGTTCAGTCACATGCTCGCGGACGTCGCGCGGACGATTCGGCTGGAGCTCGGCAAAGCGCTGCTCTACTTGGTCATCGTCGGCCCGATGTTGCTTGCGTCTTTCTTCATTCCCGGGGTCGGCCAGGTCGTCTCGCTGGTCGGCTTCGCGCTGACGGCCGTCTACCTCGGGATCGACTATGTCGATTGGCCTGCCGCTCGGCGAGACTGGTCCGTCCGCGACCGCATCGCCTTTACCCGCCGCCAGCTCCCCGCCGTCGCCGGCTTTGGCGCCGGGGTCTGGGTCCTTCTTTTCATCCCCCTGGTGAACCTCCTCTTCATGCCCGCAGCGGTCGCTGGCGGCACCATGCTGTTCCTGGCCCTGCAACCGGGCGAAAAATAGAGATTTTTCGGCCTTTTTGTCGGGCAGGCGGGCTCGGTGCTAACTTGGGGAAAGGGGATTGCTCATGCGACGTTCACGATATGCCGCGTTCTTAGTATCATTTGGCCTGCTGCTGTCGGTTGCGGCCGCCACCAACCACGGGAGCGCAAGCAAGCGGGGCCCAAGCGCCCTCGAGCAGTCGATGGGCCAGATCCAATGGGGCTGGTCGCCGAAGCAGGTCTACCGGCACCTGAAAGCAAACATCGAAGCGTCGTACAAGGAACCGATCTCGAAGACGACCGACGCGATCGAAGAGGACCGATTGCGCCACAAGATGGCTGAAGAGACTCGGCAGATTCGAGATTCATACTTCGAGTTCGACGGCACGCCCTCGGCGTACGATTCCGGCTACCTGAAAGGTGAGTTCACGCATGGAAACGGCGAGTCCTTGTTGCGCGTGCGGACCGAGAACACCCAGGATTTCTTCTTCTTCATCAATGATCGCTTGTGGAAACGCTACCGCGCGTTTGATTCGTCCGTCTTCGAGGGCGCAACGTTCGATGAGTTTGGTAGCGCGCTCCAGCAGAGATACGGCAAGGCGAAGCAGAAGAGCGGCCTGAGGTCGCCGGGCACGACCTCCACACAGTGGTACGAGTGGAAGGAACCTCGGATCACCGCTCAGGCCGTGGACAACAATGAATTCTTCGGCTTCTACTGCCTAGTCCTGGAAGATCCCAAAACCGTCGCCCGGCTTGGAAAGCTCCGTAAGAACGAGCCGGCTGCGGGCGAGAGCGGCGCCGGACTCGTCGAGATGGTTGCTGATTCTAGCGACGACGACCAAAACGCAGACATTGCGGACCGGATCACAGGCGAAATCCGACGTCACGACGAGCCTGAAGTAGCCGAGGGCAAATAGAGACGACGTAGGTTCGGGTGGGTTTTACAGCTCCCCGCATCCGCCGCTAACCTGATGAGTCCTGAAAGGGGCGCGGGTTGCGGTACCGACTACGGTTTCATCTTCAAGAGGTCGACTTGCTCGGCGACGAAATCGTCGTTGGCAGAGGCTCGTCGGGTCAGGTGACCATCGACGACCCGATGTTGTCGCGCTGTCATGTCCGCATCGACCTGTCCGGCCCGGAACCGGTGCTCGAAGACCTTCAGAGCCGAAACGGAACCCAAGTCAACGGACAGCCAGCGGTCGGCCGCATCCCGCTGCACAACGGTGACCGAATCCGGATCGGCACTCAGGAGCTGGTGTTCTTGGCCCCCGACACCGTGAAGACGAACGATCGAAAGACGAGCGCTCTCAAGTTCTGCGCGAGTTGTGCGATCCCCTATCCGAGCGCAGGCGCCCATTGTCCGCATTGTGGGGCTGACCCGAACGAGGAAGGTGTGGGTGCCTCGATGCGTGACGCCGTGCCATCTGATTGGACGTTCCATCTGCTGTCTCAGGTTGTCGTACGGGCCATCGCCCAAGGACGTCTGGCCGACGCGGAGCGGATGTTGTCCCGGGGGGTTGCTGAGCTCGAAGAGCAGCTCGATGGCGGCGTCGAGGTCGAGCTGCCCCGCGTTCTCGGGATCGCCGAGTGCTCCGCGCGCCTGGGCTGCGCGCTTC